>NZ_MJIQ01000020.1:0-3768 GCF_001878775.1 Acinetobacter sp. AR2-3 | reverse complement strand
TTTAGCTGAAATTAAAGTAAGCGTCCGCTGAATCCCATGCCTATTTTTTAATTTTGGTCGGATTTCCAGCGGTGTGGCAGTAATTCTTCTATTTGGGTCACTTTATGCGTCGGCAGCCTTTTCAGCACATCACTTAAATAGGCATACGGATCCAGTCCATTCAGCTTTGCTGACTGGATTAAAGTCATGATATTGGCAGCTCGTTGGCCGCTGCGCAGCGAGCCAGCAAACAGCCAGTTCTTACGTCCCAACGCCCAGGGGCGCATCTGATTGTCGGGTAGTCAGACGCAGTTACCTACGTCCAACCCCCTAAGAACCGTGCATGCGAGTTTCCCAGCACACGGCTCAAGTGAACCGTACCGGGTTTGTCGGAGACTTTTTTATTTAAGTTAGGCCACCTGACCTAACGGGTTAATCTTATCATAGTACATTGCTTCAAACTCAAAAGGCGATACATAACCCAGTGCACTGTGTACACGCTTTTTATTGAACCAATCTACCCAGTTTAGTGTCGCAAGTTGTACATCTGCTAAACCTTGCCAATCTGCTTTTAGATATTCAATCACCTCTGTTTTGTATAAGCCATTCACCGTTTCAGCCAAAGCATTATCGTATGAATCACCAGTCGTACCGACTGATGCTCGTAAATTTGCTGCTTCTAAACGATTGGTATAGCGAATGGAAAGATATTGCACACCTCTGTCGGAATGATGAATCACATTCTTTGGCATGCCTCGATCATGCAATGCTTGCTCCAATGCATCGAGCACCATATCTGTATTCATCCGTGTCGATACTTTCCATCCAACAATTGCTCGTGAGAACACATCAATAATAAATGCAGTATAAACCCAGCCTGAATTTGTTTGAATATACGTAAAGTCACTCACCCACAGTTGGTCAGGATGATCAGCAGTAAAATTACGTTTCACTAAATCATCTGCTCGTTTTTGGTCATCTCGGCTACGGGTGGTTTGTTTGTTCTTACCACGCCAAACACCTTGTATACCTAGCTTTTTCATTAATCGAGCAACAGTACAGCGTGCAATAATATAGCCTTCACGTTTCAGTTTTTGCCAGACTTTACGTACACCATACCGACCTGAACTTTCCTTCCAAATTCGTTTAATCTCCTCAGCATGATGCAAGTCATGTAAATCTCGCTTTGCTCGATGTTCTGGATTTTCGCAGAGATCTAGGTAAGCGTCCGCTGAATCCCATGCCTATTTTTTAATTTTGGTCGGATTTCCAGCGGTGTGGCAGTAATTCTTCTATTTGGGTCACTTTATGTGTCGGCAACCTTTTCAGCACATCACTGAGATAGGCATACGGATCCAACCCATTCAGCTTTGCTGACTGGATTAAAGTCATGATATTTGCCGCTCGCTGTCCACTGCGCAGCGAACCTGCAAACAACCAGTTCTTACGGCCCAATGCCCAGGGACGCATTGAGTTCTCTGCCCAGTTATTGTCAATGGGTAGATTGCCATCATCCAGATAGCGGCTTAAGGCTGGCCAACGCTTCAGACTGTAATTGATGGCCTTGGCGGTTGGAGAACTCGATGGCACCGTCAGATAATGTTGGTTGAGCCATTCATACAGTTGTTGCATCACCGGTTGGCTGTGCTGTTGTCGGTATTCGCGGCGGTGTTCTGCTGTACTATCGGTCTTTTTCCTGAGTTCTGCTTCTATCGCATACAGTTTCTGAATCATCAGTAATGCCTGTTCAGCGATCTGACTTTTCCCAGTCACATGTAGCTCATGGAATTTACGACGTGCATGCGCCATGCAGCCCACCTCAATGACATCGCCTGATTTAAAGCGTGCTTTATAACCACTGTAATCATCACAGACCAGATGGCCCTGCCAGCCATTCAGGAACTCTTCTGCATGCTGACCTGAACGGCTATCCTGAAAGTCATAGATCACCGCTTGAACTGGATTGTACTGTGTAGTGGCATAGGCCCAGACATAACCTTTCTTCGGTTTTTTCTCATCATCACCCATCCGCATGATGGTGACCGGCGTTTCATCGGCATGGATCACCCGCTGTTGCAGCACCACCTGTTTTAAGGCATTGGCCAGAGGCTCCAGTTCTACACCGCAGCGACCTATCCAGTCAGATAAAGTAGATCTGGACAGATCAATGCCCGCCCGCTGATAGATCAGGCGCTGACGGTACAGCGGCAAATGATCGGCATACTTCGATACCAGCACATGGCTGAGCAGTTCAGGTGAAGCAATGCCTTTATCAATCACATAGGCGGGCATCGCTTGCTGAGTCAGGGTGTCACACTGATCACAGACCCATTTGCCACGCACATGCTGTTCCTTATAGAACTGTGCCGGTCTGAAATGCAGTTTTTCACTGATATCTTCGCCGATACGACGTAACTGGCAGCCACAACTGCATTGGGTTGATGCTGGTTCATGCTCAATACGAATGGTGTGTAGATGATCGGGCAGCAGTCGACGTTTAGGTTTATTTGCTTTGGCTTTGTGTGTCGCTGCATCGGTTTTATCTGCATTCAGCCGTTCCAGTTCCAGATCAACGGCTGCAATATCTTCTTCGACCGCTTCATCCCAGAGATGGATTTGTTTTGCAGTGAGATGTTCGTTTTTACTGCCGAATTTGTGCTGTTTAAATAGTGCGAGTTCATGCTCGTATTTTTGATTGAGAATAGAAAGATGTTGAACTTTAGAATCTAATTGCTGATTGGTGACTTCAAGATGTTGAACTCTGGCATCTAATTGCTGGTTTGATTGTGCTAGAGACTGATGCTGCAGCGCCAACTGCCTGGTGAATTCCAGCAGTTGTTCATGGGTCAGTTGGCTTAAGTCAGGCAGCGTATTCATGACCTCAGTATGCCTGAGGTCATGACGCAGAGGAAATAGAACGTTTGGAGAATAGCAGAATGCACCAACCTGGTTTAGAGCATCGTCACTACCTGCTGTTGTCCAATGCGCTGCCAGGGCAAACCCTGGATCAGTGCCTGTAACTGTTCCGGGCTGAGGGCTACGCTTTCACCCTGGTGAACTTTAGCCCAGTGAAATTTGCCCTGTTCCAGCCGCCGGGCACACAGCCAGATCCCCAGTCCATCATGCACCAGTACTTTCATGCGATGGCCACGTTTATTACAGAACAGGTAAGCACAATGCGGTTTGATGTAGCCAAAGGCTCTCACCACCTGAGCCATGGCCGTATCTATGCCTGCTCGCATGTCCATGGGCTGGGTAGACAACCAGATTTCATCGATACGGATCATGTTGCCAGTGCCTTGAGTAATTCTGCTAAAGCAGATATTTTTGATACTTGCCATTTCAAGCCAATTTCTGCTTTTGAGTGGGGTAAAGTAATTTGAACCGTTAACATGTCAGTAGGAGTAGGATCTAATGGTGCAGAGCAGGATAAGGCAATAAATGCAGGTTTATTCGGTAGTGGTGAGCGATCATTCCCTGGCTTAGCATCAATTAAGCGAATCCATTTGGATACGAGATTTGTATTCAATCCATGTTGCAAAGCGACCGAAGCAATTGAAACGTCCGGTGCTTTACAAGCCTGAACGATCTGCTGTTTAAATTCAGCACTGTATGTTCTTCGTTTTTTCGCAAGAGATGCGATGGATGTCTGGTGATTTGTAGTCATAAATTTTAGTCCCCACTTGTTTTTAAGTGGGGACTAAATTAAGGCTTATAGGACGAATTCATAAGGTGTGTTCAGCGGACGCTTACGTCTGTCTCTTATACACATCTCCGAGCCCACGAGAC
>NZ_MJIQ01000019.1:0-106780 GCF_001878775.1 Acinetobacter sp. AR2-3 | reverse complement strand
AGATGTGTATAAGAGACAGCTCCATTCCTTAACGGTTACCGTCCACAGTTCTACTTCCGTACTACGGACGTAACTGGTGCGATCGCGCTTAAAGAAGGCGTGGAAATGGTTATGCCTGGTGACAACGTTGAGATGTCAGTAGAGCTAATCCACCCGATCGCAATGGACCCAGGTCTACGTTTTGCGATCCGTGAAGGCGGTCGTACAGTTGGTGCTGGTGTAGTTGCTAAAGTAACTGCATAATAGCTGATTGTGTAAGAAAAGCGCCTCTTTGAGGCGCTTTTTTTTGATCTAAACTTTTATAAAACTAAAAATAAATTGTCTGACAATGATTTTAAAAGCTGTCCTTATCTGATATCGGCTTGACCTAAACTGCACTTATGTAAAAAAAATTACCACGTAATATACAGATAAGAATATGAATATTAAATTTTCGGGCCTGGATTGGCCTGATGGGAGTGGTCACATGAATGCGAAAGTAAATATTACCAATCGTGCCGGTGCTAGTTTTCCAGTTCGTCGCATGAACTTTGATTTTGATGCTGTACCGGAATATTGGATGAATGGTTCAACAGGTCTCACTCATTTTATGACGGCATTATCTGCGCTATTTCCAGCGGGAGAAAAGTTTTTTATAGATTCAGTCCGTGCGGTGCGTAAACATCCTGCAATTGCCAATAATGAAGCATTACAAAAAGAAATTTCTGCTTTTATTGGTCAGGAAGCCATGCATACTCACGAGCATATCGGCTTTAATGCTTCTGCGCAAAAACATGGGCATGATGTCGAGACGCTTGATCGTTATACCGATAAAGTCATTCAAACGACACGTAAAGTCATGGCTAAACTGGGTAAGCCTGTGGGAATTACCCAAGAAATGGTAGATTTGACTGCAACTACGGCACTTGAGCATTTCACTGCAACCATTGCCTCACAGCTTTTGACCAATAGCCACATTCAGGAATTGATGACAGATGAAACCATGAAAACCATGTGGTTATGGCATGCTATCGAGGAAAATGAACATAAGGCAGTGGCTTATGATGTCTTCGAAGGGGTTTTTGGCAAAGGATTAAAAGCCTATGCATTGCGTACGTCTTCCTTGGTCATCGCAATGGCAACCTTATTTGTGGTGCAAAGCTATTTCCTCGCCCGTTTGCTTAAACAGGATCAGCAATTCAATCTTGAGTCCTTAAAAGCCATTTATACCTATGCCTATAGTCCTTCTAAAGGTGTCATTACGGGTATGGCGAAAGAAATGCTGATGTATTTTAAACCGGGATTCCATCCGAATGATCATCATACAGATCAACTGTTGGCGACTTGGAAAGCCAAATTGGGTCTGTGACAGAACTGAAGATCAAAGAGCGATTAAAATCGCTCTTTTTTTTGCTCGATTTTTTGGATGAAGTTTCTATAATGCGAGGGTTGATTCTATATAAGATGAACGAAGATGATTCGTTTAATGCAAGCAGCGGATGTAGAAGCCGTGGCAAAGATTGAAAGGTCGGTTCAATCACATCCCTGGACTTTAAAACAGTTCCAAGATGCTGTAACGGCTTATCAAAGTACCGTGATTGAAGTGCAAGGGCAGGTGGCCGGATTTTGTATTTTACAACCAGTGCTGGATGAAGCCAATTTATTGCTCATGGCAATTGATCCGGCACAGCAAGGTCAGGGCTTGGGCTATCAGTTGCTGGAGGCTTCAGTGGCGATGCTAAAAAATAATCCGGTGCAGATTTTCCTGGAAGTGCGCGAGAGTAATCTGGCTGCGATCAAGCTGTATGAAAAATCAGGCTTTCATCAGATTGATCTGCGCAAGAATTATTATCCTAACAGTAACGGAAGCCGTGAACATGCCATCATTATGGTAAAAGCATGTACGGATGATTTTGCTAGTCTATTTAAATAATACAAACTGACGACCTTATTTAATAATCTGGTGATTCCATCCGCTGGGTAAGGTCGTCATTAATGAGTTTCCCAATTGCTGAATCTCCGTGGCACTCAATGCATGATTTAAACGTCGCCATTGTCCATCGATCAAGAGTTCCAGTGGCAGATACTGAGATTTGTAATTCATCTTGTTGGAATGTGGCACCCAATAACCCAGATAGATAAATTGCAAGCCCAGCTTTTGTGCATGTTCAATCTGTTTCAAGATTGCAAAAGCACCGAGTGAACGACGATTTTCATCCGGATCAAAGAAGGTATAAACGGCAGAGATGCCATCATCCAGCAGGTCGCAAGTGGAAACGCTGATTAGACGCTCACCTTGCCATAATTCTAGAAAGAAGCTGTCGGTGCAGCTTTGCAATAAAAATTTTTCGAACTGATCCCGGGTGGGTGGGAACATATCGCCATCTGCGTGGCGTTCATTGATATAGCGTTCATACAGCGCATAATGTAGGTCCCCGGCGTGCTCTGGACTGGTAATTTTTATCACCAGATCCTGATTACGTTTCCAGGCTTTTTTTTGTGAACTGTTCATGCGGAATTCAGCAACAGGCACACGCGAAGACAGACATTGACGACACAAATGACATTCGGGGCGATACACGAAATCACCACTGCGACGGAAACCGGTACGTGACAGTTCCGATAAAGTGACTACATCAATTCGATGTGCGGGATCCAGAAAAACCATGCGCGCCGACTTGTTGGGCAGATAGCTGCAATCATGCGGCGGCGTAATATAATACTGTAAATCGTTCAGTAGGGCCTTTGGCTGATAAGAGTTCATAACAACTACCCTCTGTTATTTTCATTCACTTAAGCGCGCGTTTTGCGCTATTGTTTTACTTGAAAATACACCTTCCTGATACTTTTTCCAATCAATCGCAGGCTTTTTTACAATATCTTGTAAAGAATTAAGATAGTCTTGGCGAGAAAGTGTGCAGGCACCTAGGCTTAAAAGATGATCGTTGACCAGTTGGCAGTCGATCCAGGGTAGTTTATTTTCCTGTCCAATCAGCATTAAAGTATAGAAAGCCATTTTAGAAACATCGGTTTGCGTACTAAACATAGATTCACCAAAACAGCCTTGACCGATGGTCACACCATAAAGTCCACCGACGACGCGATCTTCATCCCAGACCTCAATGCTATAACCATACCCTGCGTCGAACATGTCACAATAGCCTGCGATAATATCTTCACTGATCCAGGTGTCGTCTGCATAAGCACGCGGCAAGGAACAGGAACGAATCACCCTTTCAAAAGCATGATTGATTGTAATTTTATAGTCCTGCTTTTTCATATTGCGTAGCAGGGATTTGCTTGGATGATAATCTTCGGGGCGAATAATGCAGCGTGGTTCCGGACTCCACCAGCAAATTGGATCACCTTCTGAAAACCATGGAAATAATCCATGTGTATAGGCTTCATAAAGTGTAGAAGGGGAGAGGTCTGCACCAATACAAATCAGTCCTTCACCTTCAGGATCAATCTCGATCGGATTGGGAAAAATGAATTCTGAGGGAGGAAGTAAAGACATGGCAGACCCAACATAAATCTATAGATAAATCATCATCTCATTCTAGCAATAAAAAAGCCGCCCATAATGGACGGCTTTTTTATTCTTGCTGCTTAGTCTAGTTTACCCATCGCATCAAGATATTTTTCTGCATCCAGCGCAGCCATACAGCCTGAACCCGCAGAAGTAATGGCTTGACGATAAATGCTGTCCGCAATATCACCTGCTGCAAATACACCCGGTACCGATGTTTGGGTTGCATTACCAGCAGTACCGCTTTGTACCTGGATATAGCCGTCACGAAGCTCTAACTGGCCTTCGAACATGCTGCTATTTGGCTTGTGACCAATCGCCACAAACATACCCGTCACATCAACGTTTTGAGTAGAGTCATCTTGCGTTGATTTAAGACGAACTGAAGTCACGCCAGATTGCGCATCACCTAGAACCTCATCGACTTGATGGTTCCAGATGATACTGATCTTGCCTTCTTTTTCTTTGGCAAATAAATGATCTTGCAAGATTTTTTCAGAGCGTAATGAATCACGACGGTGAACCAGAGTCACGTGAGAAGCAATGTTAGATAAATACAACGCTTCTTCAACAGCGGTATTACCGCCCCCTACAACCATCACTTTCTGGTTTTTATAGAAGAAACCATCACAAGTCGCGCAAGCACTGACACCTTGACCCATATAGGCTGCTTCAGATTCCAGACCGAGGTATTGTGCAGTTGCACCGGTACAGATAATCAGGGCATCACAGGTGAATTCTTCCATATCGCCTTTTAACACGAACGGGCGCTGGCTAAGATCCACTTCATTGATATGGTCATACACGATTTCAGTGCCAAAACGCTCTGCATGTGCCTGCATACGTTCCATCAATGCTGGACCAGTCAAGCCTTCGGGATCACCCGGCCAGTTATCGACGTCAGTCGTCGTGGTCAGCTGACCGCCCAGTTGCAAGCCTGCAATCAGGGTAGGTTTCAAGTTTGCACGCGCTGCATATACTGCCGCGCTATAGCCTGCAGGGCCAGAACCTAAAATAATCAGTCGTGAGTGACGTGCGCTCATCAGCTGTATCCTTTTTTATTTAGAAATTTATTGAATTATACGTGAAACTGTATAACAGTGGTGTGAGATTAAAGTCGATATTATTGATCATTGAAATCGATTTGGGCTATATAGCATAAGTAACATTGTGCTTGCACAATAGTGCATCTTTTTTCACAGAACAGGTGCATAATATGTATTTTATTGCGTCGCTTTTTTCAAGCATTGAAGCAAAAGAATATTCATGAAGAATTGGTTACAGGACAGTATATGACAGCGGTGTCGAGTGCCTATGCACAGCGCTTAGTAATGACATTATTTTTAGTCTCATTTGGGATTTATCTGTTTCTTGCAACAGTGACCTATACGCCATTTGATCCGGGGTGGATGCATATCTCCAGTGATACGCAGACCGTTTCGAATGCCAGTGGGGTAGCGGGTGCCTGGATTGCAGACCTTTTGTTTGGCTTCCTTGGTTGGGCAAGTCTGCTGATCCCTGTCTATCTGTTTATGGAAGCGATTCAGGTCTGGTGGCCGCGTAGCTTCCTGAACCGGCCATTTCGCTATGCTGCGCAATTCTTCCTGTTGCTGACCACCTCAGCGCTGTTGTTTTTATTTTGGCAAGTCCCTGCTGATACGCTGGATAATTCTTCCGGCGGTATTATTGGCTATGAATTAGGCCAGAGTCTGGAACAACTGCTGACAGTATACGGTGCAGCATTCTTCCTGCTGGTGCTTTGGGTGGTGCTATTTACCTTGGCGTTTGGGGTGAAATGGAACAAGACCTGGAGCAGCCTCAAAGCAACCCCTGCTTATTTACAAGACCTGTTCTACCGCAATGTGCCTGAAGGCATGTCTGATTTTGACCGGACTGCACCTGTCGCCAAAAAAGAGCCAGTCATTAGTGCAAAAAAAGTAGCGGTTGCAGTAACACCTGCGCCTGAGCATCAACTGGTAGAAATAGATCCGGTGGTGCGCGATCAGGTGGCTGAACGCTTATTTGATGATTTTGCCGATAAAGAATCACAACAACCGCAGTTTTATGAGGATATTCCTGAGGCTGAGCAGCAGGCTCCTGAGCCAGTCGAGACATTTAAGCAAGTACAGCAAGTGCCTCAACAGCCGGATCGTGTGGTAGCGACAGGCGAGGTGTGGCGTGCCTTACATTCAAATGAAGATCAGCGCCATAAACAGGATATTGATGCCTTACTCAAAGCAGCCGAAGAAGAACAGCTTAATTCTTCAGTCTCACATATAGTTGCCCCACAATCTGTTGCAGCACAGACTCATGTTCATACCAGAACAGCACCTACTCCACATACAGGTCTGGACTGGGATGATGATGAAATCTTTGATGAACTTCTGGCTGCAGTTCCGCAAGGCAAAACTGCGACCGATGTGCATAGTCCATTCAATACAGCGCCAGCCGAAAAGACCTCAAGAATTGTAGAAGACATGACCAATGTTGCACCGGCCATGGCATCCATGGCGACTGCACATGTCGTGAAAAACAGCGCATTACAGACCGATCTGGATGACCTGGGTGATTTGCTGATTGAAGAAGATGAGCCAAGCCCAAGTCAACCGGTACGTAGTTCTAGCTATGCTCAATCTTCTGCTTTTGTTCAGGCACCAATTCAGCATCAGGGTATAGAGCAACCAGTATCTCCTCCTTCTGCAACTCATGCAGCAGTACGCGAGGCTTTATCTAAAGAAGAATTTGTAGAAGCCTGGCAAGAAACGGCTGGTAAACCACAAGATGAAGACGAGTTTGATTTTGATGCTCCTTTAACTGATGCTTCAGGCCGTCCGATGTCACGTGCCATGCAGGTGGTGGAGCGCCGTAAAGATTTATCACCACTTCCAGGGCTAGATTTACTGGATGAAGTCGATCCGAATAAAAAAGTGAATTTTACCGAAGAGCAGCTGGCACGTTTATCTGAATTGCTTGAAATCAAGCTGCAAGAATTTAATGTCAAAGCCAAAGTGGTAGAAGCACAGCCAGGCCCAGTCGTAACACGTTTTGAACTGGATCTGGCGCCAGGGGTAAAAGCCTCTAAAGTGACTAATATTTCGCGTGATCTGGCACGTTCGATGTCGATGGCATCGGTGCGTGTGGTTGAAGTTATTCCGGGTAAGCCGTATATCGGAATTGAAGTACCGAACAGTACCCGTGAAATGGTCCGTTTGATCGAACTTTTGACCATTCCAGCTTTCACTGATCCGAATAGTATTCTCTCTATGGCAATGGGTAAGGATATTTCCGGTAATCCGGTGATTGCTGATCTGGGGAAAGCGCCGCATATGTTGGTGGCGGGTACCACGGGTTCGGGTAAATCGGTGGCAGTGAACTCGATGATTCTATCGATGTTGCTGAAATATACACCGGATGAATTGCGTCTTATTCTGATCGATCCGAAGCAGCTGGAACTGGCAAACTATAATGATATTCCACATTTATTGACGCCTGTAGTTACCGATATGAAAGATGCGGTCAGCGCATTGAACTGGTGTGTCAATGAGATGGAACGTCGTTACAAACTGATGTCTTTCCTGAAAATCCGTAAACTGAGCGACTATAACCGCAAGGTGGAAGAGGCAATTGCTAATGGTGAAGACCTGATCGATCCAACCTGGAAAGCGAGCGATTCTGTTGTGGGTGAACGCGCACCGCGCTTAACACCGTTGCCTTCTATTGTGATTGTCGCGGATGAGTTCGCGGATATGATCATGCAGGTCGGTAAGAAAGCCGAAGAAATGATTACCCGTCTGGCACAAAAATCACGTGCTGCTGGGATCCACCTGTTGCTTGCGACCCAACGTCCATCGGTGGACGTGATCACCGGTTTGATCAAAGCCAATATTCCGACGCGTGTTGCATTGCGGGTGAACTCCAAGATCGACTCGCGTACCATTCTGGATGCAGGTGGTGCAGAAGACTTGCTCGGTCATGGTGACATGCTATTCCTCGGCCCGGGTAAGATTGAACCTGAGCGTGTACATGGTGCCTTTATTGCTGATGACGAAGTGAACCGGATCTGTGACGCTTGGCGTGAACGTGGTTCGCCAAATTATGTCGACGAGATCCTGACGCCATTTGATGAAGAGCCATCGAGTCGTGGTTTTGAAGATGGTGGCGACGGTGGATCAGACCGCGATGCATTGTATGACCAGTGTGTGGCATTTGTTTTGGAAACCCGTAAGGCTTCTACTTCATCCTTGCAGCGTAAATTCAGTCTGGGTTATAACCGTGCTGCACGAATCATTGACCAGATGGAAGAAAATGGCATTGTCAGCGGTATGGGTGCCAATGGTAAACGCGAGATTCTGGTTTAGTAGTCTATCTTCAATAAAAAAGCCTGCTTTCAAAGCAGGCTTTTTTATGTATTTTTGACTCAGGCAAATTTTGCCAATACATCCAGGAACTCGGCACTTTGACGCGGGAAAGTGGCAATCACGTCATGAATTCGTTGTCCTTCCGGATTGGTTGCATTGACATCACGGCCATCAGCGACAAATTTCGTCAACAGGCGTTCATAATCAAATGGACGCATATGTTTGAAAGCATGATAGAGCACGTGAAAATCAGCATTAACACCTGCAGGAGGAAGCTGATTTAAATAGGCAAATACACGCTCATCTGACCATTCTTCGTTAAAGGTCGCTGGTTGAGATAATGCCATCGCAATTTCCTTGATCTAATGTAGTTTTTTCGGCATGAAAAAAGGCAAAATATGAGACTAGATTAGCAAAGCACTGCTTTGCCTAGTCGCAAGACTTGAAGCTATGCTTCAAGTGGGCGGAATATAGCTAAACTACTATTTCTACCACTCTCATATTTTGCCTTGAATCAATTTACTTGACCAATCAAAAATCAGATTATCGTTCTTCAGGTAAATTGATATTCATTTCAAGCATTTCAATATTGGCTTCAGAACGAACCTGCATTTGAATATGCTGTTCATCGACACCGCGGACATAACGATTGACCACCTGCATGATTTCAGTTTTCATCTGGTCAATTTTGTCCTGGCTCAAGCGACGACCCAAGCCTTGTTCGGATGCAACGATCACCTTCAAACGGTCTTTAGCAGTCCGTGCGCTTGATGGTTTATCCTCGCCACTAAAAAGTTTACTCCAGAATCCTGCCATGTCTACGCTCCAAATAGTCGTGCTAACCAGCCCTTAGGTTTTACCTCGATATGACGGTAAGGACGCTCTTCGCCAAGGAAACGTGCAACCAGATCATCATAGGCCTGACCTGCTGCAGCTTCAGTGAAAAGAATCACCGGCTTACCTTCATTCGATGCCTGTAGAACGCTTGGACACTCAGGAATAACGCCTAAGGTCGGTACACGTAAAATATCTTTAGAAATATCGTCAATCGTCAGCATTTCCTGTTTATCGGCACGTTCCGGATTGAAACGGGTGATACACAGATGCTTACGAATGCGACCTTCGTTTTGTTCTACTTTTTTTGTTTTGCTATCGAGCATGCCAATGATACGGTCAGAGTCACGTACTGAAGAAATCTCAGGGTTAGTCACAATGATGGCTTCATCCGCATGATACATGGCCAAAATAGCACCACGCTCAATACCGGCAGGTGAATCACAGATAATATAATCAAATTCCTGCGAAAGCTCATCCATTACACGTGCCACACCTTCATCGGTTAAGGCATCTTTATCACGTGTTTGTGATGCAGGTAAAATATATAAATTTTCAATATCTTTATCGCGAATCAGTGCTTGTTGTAATCGTGCTTCGTTATTTAAAACATTCACAAAATCATAAACTACACGGCGTTCACAGCCCATAATCAAATCAAGGTTACGTAAACCTACATCAAAATCAATAACAACAGTTTTGTGACCGCGTAGGGCTAAACCTGTTGCAAAAGATGCACTCGTTGTAGTTTTACCTACACCACCTTTGCCTGACGTTACGACAACAATTTTCGCCACCGAATCCACTCCTGTTATGGTTCAAATCCCCTGTTTAAAATGGGGTTTTTGGTGTTTATTTATACATTAAAATTGTAGAGCTTCAAATACAAGCTCTAGTTGATCATTCAAGTAAATATGCACAGATTTTTTAACTACATGTGGTGGAATATCATCCGCTACACAGTAGGTTCCTGCAATTGAAATTAGTTCAGCTTCGAGGCTATGACAGAAAATACGTGCTGCAGTATTACCACCCGCACCTGCAATGACCCGGCCACGCGCGCTGCCATAGACATGAATATTGCCCGAAGCAATCACTTCTGAACCACTATTGATGCCGGCATTAATAATAATGTCGCCATTATGCTGCACGATACATTGGCCGGTACGCAGGATTTCATCATGATATGAGGTGATATGCGCAACGATCGGGGCAGCAGGGGCTTGATCATCATTCACCGCTGTAGGTTCTGGTTTAACTTCCACCACCTGTTCTTTGGTGGCTTTAATTTCTTCTAACTGTCGATCAGGTGGCAGTACCGGGAACTGAATGGCGCGCGCCTGATCTCCAAGTAAGCCTTCAGTAACAGCCATAGGCTGTACATCCAGACTGATTAACAGTTGGATCAGCGCAATGAGTTCCTGTTCAACTGAACTTTCAATGACTGCCAAAGTGCCGGGTGGAAATGCTGCTTGTAATTTTGGGCTAAGTTGCTGGCGGATTGCATCATGATCATTGGTATCTAGGCTAATGCGTATCGCATTGACCATTCTGCCTTTTATCCGTATATCAGCCATAATTCTTCCTTAAATACTTCTGACCTGCTGGTTTTGTGTCGAAGCAATGTTGTAAATAGTGCAAATCCTAGAACAAATTGCAGTAATTCTCTAGCGATCTCAGTTATTTTTTTATGCGAACAGGACCGGACGGATTAGTCTGATTCTGTACTTTAAACTTTACTTATCTATTGAGCTCTGATTTTGCTCATGTTCTTCTAAAATCTGTTGCCACTGTTTGACTTTTACCTGTTTTCGGATTGCTTCAAGTGTTTCAAAAACAGCCGATTCGACCAATTTATCAATATGTGGATTATGTTCAATCTGAATCTGGCTGATTTTATCTGAAATTAGGGTAAAAGTCGGATTTTCTTTTTGACCTGTGTGGGTAAATGGTTCAATCAGTCCTTGCGTGATATTTTCTCCGAGGCGTTGACCAATACTTTGAATTTGCTGTTCAATCCGGCTACCTACGATTGGAATCAAACGTAATAATTGGGTCAGTTCTGGAGTATCTTCAATCGCCTGATTCACTACTTGCCCTACATTTTTAGCGATCATGGAACGTTGTGACTGTAATTCCCTACCCAAAGACTCCTGCAAGATATCTGCCAAGGCAATGGCCAGTAATTTACGGTGATGTTCCACTAAATCATCAATTAACTGTTTATGTGATGTACTTGTGGTCAGTTCACGCTTGATGCCGTCCAGTACGGTCAGTACCACCCGGCTGGAAAGCTCTTCCATCAGCATGTTGTAATAAAAGTTGCCTTGGCGATACCAACGATTGGGAATTACTTTATAACCATGGCTATGCAGGTTGTAGCCAATCGCAACCGCACGCAGCAGACGTAGGAAACGTAGCTGAGGGATAATAGATAAAATTTCATACCAGTGCACAAAAGGGAAGAACCACCAGCGTCGATGATGACGCAGGACAATTGCGATAACCCAGCGTGCCAGTAATTCACAGACCAAGAAGGTGGTAAACCAGCCCTCGGTAATGATCACCCAAGGGCGTAAATCACTTTTATAAAACTGCAAGATTTCCGGTAAACGAATGAAGTCAAACAACCACTGCCCAAAATCGCTCATTAAAATGGCGTTAGCACTGAGACAGAACAGATTGATGATGATTAAAACCATCATGAAAATGTCGTAAATCAGTGCAATTTTCCAGCCCCAGGTTCCTTTACGAACAAATTTAAAGGAGCTGGACGTTATGTCCGGGTTGTCGTTCTTCATAATTACTCGGTTACAGATCCGACTGGGGCTTGGGTAAAGTTCTGCTGCATGTGTGCGATGAGCTGATCTTTTTCAGTCCAGATCTGATCAATCCATTTTTGAAAACGTGCACGATATTCAGCATCATCTTCATAATTGCCGCCCAGTACCCAATCAGGAATATCAATTTTTCTTAAATTTACCGCAATACGTGGCACTTCACCTAACCAAAATTCGCCATAGCCCGGAATACCGTCAGGATAAACAATGGTCATGTCGACCAGCGCATCAATTTTATCGCCGAGAATACTGAGCGCCAATGCCAGACCACCGGCTTTAGGTTTCAGTAAATGTGTATAGGGAGACTGCTGCTGATCATGCTTTTCTTGGGTAAAACGCGTGCCTTCCAGATAATTTAACAGGGTAAAAGGCTGACTGATCAGCTGCTCACAGGATTTACGTGCTTCTTCCATATCCCGATATTTCAGCGCAGGGTTTTTGGCAATCTGTTCCTTGCTATGCCGTTTCATCATCGGGAAGCCTAAGATTTTAAAAGCCTGACCGACAAAAGGAATAAAAATAAGTTCCCATTTGGTAAAGAAGCGCGTCAGGGGCATACGGGTCAGACCGAAGTACTGATTGACAGTAGTATCGACCCAGCTTTGATGATTACAGGTCATCAAATAACGTCCCTGCATATTCAAATCCAGTGATTCATCTACACTGATTTGCCATTGCGTGTTTTTCAGCACATGCTCAATCAGCCAATTATTGACCCCTAACCAGCTGTTGGTAATCTTGATATTGGTTTCATCCACTTTTGCGGATTTTTTAAAAAGTTTGGTTAAACCCAAGGCCAGCACCGGGGGACCATGAAAAAAAGTACTGCCCGTCATGACGGATGTGACCGTCAGGCCACGCGCCAGTTTTTTTAAAGTCGGTTGCTTATTGCTATTCGATGACATATCCAAACAGTCCCCAGAGATTAATCACTTAAATTTTTTCATATTTTGAGTAATATAGAGACAGTTAGGCAAATAAAAAAGCCTAAACAGGAAACTATGAAGATATTGTGACGAACTACTTGGTTTTAGTTACATATAAACATTACAAAATATTACTAAACGATTTATTATTAACAAAAATTCAATGGTTAGCCCATTCAATTTAAATCATTATCTCGCTTAACAACAAAGCATACAACAAGGAGTCATGCGATGCGTGCACTAGTCATTTCAGCAGCTGTAGCAGGGGCCGTAGCACTTACAGGTTGTCAATCAACTGGCAGTAACATCGGTGGTGTGGAATATGATAAAGCGGCTCTAGGTACTTTAATTGGTACTGCAGCTGGCTACGGCGTTTCTAAAAGTAATGCAAATACTAGCCGTCAAAATAACCGTGCAGCAGCGATTGGTGCTGTTGTTGGTGGTGCAGCGGGTGTGTATCTTGATAACAAAGAGAAAAAATTACGTCAAGCAACAGCGGGTACGGGCGTAGACGTTAACCGTAATGCAGATGGTTCGATTAACCTTGTGATGCCAGGCAGCATTACATTTGATACCAACAAATCAAATATCAAACCAAACTTCTATGGCACTTTAAACAAAGTGGCGCAAGTATTAACTGAAGATAACAAGAGCGGTATCCTTGTAACTGGTTATACCGACAGCACGGGTAATGACTCAATTAACTTGCCATTGTCTCAAGCACGCGCAAACTCTGTAGCGACTTATTTGGCTGGTCAAGGTGTTGTACGTTCACGTATTAATGCTCAAGGTTTAGGTTCAGCGAACCCGATTGCAGACAACACAACTGCTGCGGGTAAAGAACAAAACCGTCGTGTAGAAATCGCGGTATATGCAGTTCAATAATTCTTGAACGCTTAAGAAAAACCACCTTCGGGTGGTTTTTTTATATCTGAACATTGACCTGATTAATCGTATTTTAAATTAGGCAACTGACGCAGAGATGACTATAATCGGAGCCGAATCTAGAAGAGGAAGCCCTATGTCACTCGCCAGTCAGTTAAATGACAAGCAACTTGAAGCCATGAAATACACTCAAGGACCCTTGTTAGTACTTGCAGGAGCGGGTTCAGGCAAGACTTCAGTGATCACGCGAAAAATCGCGTATTTAGTCAAGCATTGCGGGATTCCTGCACATCGTATTACTGCGATGACCTTTACCAACAAAGCGGCACGTGAGATGAAAGAGCGTGTCAGCAAATTGTTGACGCGTGAAGAAAGTAAAGGGGTTTCAGTTTCGACCTTTCATACCTTTGGCCTGAATATGCTGCGCCTGGAGCTGAAACATACCCCACTGAAAAATAATTTCTCGATTCTGGATGCTGACGACTGTAAGCGCATTTTGATGGATCTGATGCAGCGTGACAATTTATCTGGTGCAGAAAGCAAAGAACTGATTGCCAAAGCCATGAAAATGATCTCGGACTGGAAGAATGATTTGATTCCACCCGAGCAGGCACATACCACCTGTGAAACTGCCGAAGATGTGCAATTTGCGCATTTATATCAGCTTTATGAACGTAATTTGCGTGCCTATAACGCCGTGGATTTTGATGACCTGATTGTGATGCCAACGCGCTTGCTGCAGGAAAATGCCGAAGTTCGTGACAAATGGCAAAATCGCGTGCGTTATTTGCTGGTCGATGAATATCAGGATACCAATACGGCGCAGTATATTCTGGTGAAATTACTGGTTGGCGTGATGGGACAGTTCACCGCCGTAGGCGATGATGACCAGTCGATTTATGCCTGGCGTGGTGCTAAACCGGAAAATATGGCCTTGCTGCAGCAGGATTTTCCTAATTTAAAAGTGATTAAACTGGAACAGAACTATCGTTCGACCAGTCGTATTCTCAAAGCAGCCAACACCGTGATTGGTAATAATCCGCATATTTTTGATAAAAAGCTTTGGTCGGACAAAGGCCATGGTGAAGTGATCCGTGTGATTACCTGCCGCAATGATGATGATGAAGCAGAACGCGTGGTTAAAGACCTGATCACGCATAAATTGATGAATGGTAAAAGCTGGAAAGATTATGCGGTGTTGTACCGCGGCAATTTCCAAGCGCGTATTTTAGAAACCCATCTGCGCCAGATGCAGATTCCGTATAAATTATCTGGCGGACAGTCCTTCTTCGCACGTGCCGAAATCAAGGACATGATGAGCTATTTACGCCTGATCATTAACCCTGAAGATGACAGCGCATTCCTGCGAATTATCAATACGCCAAAACGGGCGATTGGTCCGGTAACGCTGGAAAAGCTCGGTCTATTTGCTCAGGAAAATAATCTGTCACTTCTGGCTGCGGCAGCGGATCAGCGTCTGACCATGGCGATTCCGAAAAAGGCCACGACCCAATTGGCTGAGTTTGCCGATTTTATTGAGGGTTTTACTCGCAATTTACTGGATGATGATGAACCCGTGCCGATCATCCGCCAGATGATGATTGAAGCCGGTTATATCGATTACATCAAGGAAACTGCAGCCACGCCAGCGCAGGAAAAAACCAAGCTCGATAATATCGAGGTACTCTACAGCAGTATTCAGAGCCTGATTAACCGCGCTGAAGATGTTGATGAAAAAAATATTGAAAGTGTGATTCGTAAAATGGTGCTGCTGGATATGCTCGAGCAGCAGCAGGAAGAAGAGGACACCGATAAAGTCAACTTATTGACCTTGCATGCGTCCAAAGGTCTTGAGTTTCCTTATGTCTATCTGATCGGGCTGGAAGAAGAAATTTTGCCACATAAAAATTCGATCGCTGCAGAAACCGTCGAAGAGGAACGCCGTCTGATGTATGTGGGGATTACCCGTGCACGTCAGGGACTGACCATTACTCTGGCAGAACAGCGCAAGGCCGGTGGGCAGATGAAGCAGATGACCCCAAGCCGTTTTCTGGATGAATTACCAGAAGATGAGCTGGAATGGTTAGGTCGTAAGAAAAAGCTGGCAGGCAACATCGATCCGAAATTACAAGCCCAACATTATCTGGATAATTTGCGTAATCTTATCAAACGATAAGGCGCAAGGCTTGCTCTTATTTTAAATGAAACAACAGGAATGAATACATGAAAGTTCAGGTGAAAGTCCTTGACTCGCGTCTTGGTCAGGAATGGCCATTACCGACTTATGCTACGACAGGTTCAGCGGGGCTGGATTTGCGTGCGTGTGTTACAGAAACTACGATCATTGAACCAGGCCAGACTGTTTTGGTAAAAACTGGTTTAGCAATCTATATTGAAGATCCTGCATTTGCTGGTCTGATTTTGCCACGTTCGGGTTTGGGGCATAAACACGGCATCGTGTTGGGTAACCTAGTAGGTTTAATCGATTCTGATTATCAGGGTGAATTGATGGTATCCGTTTGGAACCGTAGCCAGACGGCTTTTAGCTTAGAGCCAGGTGAACGTTTGGCGCAGTATGTTTTGGTTCCTGTGGTGCAGGCTGAATTTGATCTGGTCAATGAATTCGAAGCGACTGAACGCGGTGCTGGCGGTTTTGGTCATACGGGTAAAAACTAAGTTTTAATCATGGTTTACATTCATTAACTGGATGTAAGCCATTTTTTTATTTAAGTGAATCAGATATTAAAAATGAGCTGATTGAAATATATTTAAAAATAAAACCATATTTTCTAGTTCAGTAGAGCTATTTAAATCTAAAATTGATGTAGTGATCAAATATCTAATCAGATGAAATTCAAAATAAATATAATTAAATAATCATTGTTTAATTACAAGAACCCTATAATTCTAAAGTTGTAGATTATATTTTTATAATTGATTGTTACATTGAAATCGTTTAAAAATAGCGGGTCTTAAAACAAAAACAAATGTTTAAAGTCATTATGCTGAAATCATCATTTTAAATCTCCTTATTTTAACGAATAGTGAAAAGACAGTTTTATGGGATCTATGAATCATCCATTCCCCATGCATATCTTTCGTGCCTATGACATACGCGGTAAAGTCAGTCTATTAGGTGCCGGGATCATTGATGCAATTGCCCACGGTTTAGCCCAGCAGTATCAGGCTGCGGGACAGACACGTGTCGCCATTGGTTATGATGCACGCATCAGTAGCCCGGCTTTTGCCGACACCATTGCCCGTATTTTTAAAGACTATTCGCTGGAAGCCACTATTATAGGCTGCTGTTCCAGCCCAATGCTATATTTCACCGCACGTCAGTTTGATGGTAATGGCATTATGGTCACTGCCAGTCATAATCCTAAAGAAGATAATGGGATTAAATGGATTATTGATGGTGAACCACCTTGTCCTGAGATGATTCAACAGGTGGCCCAACTGGCAAAGTCACATTGCGATAGCCAGCTAATTACTTTAGCTGAACTGCCGCATCAGATTATTCCAGAGTTTTGCCTGCAGTATCAGCAGGGAATATTAGAAGATATTCAATTAAAGCGCTCATTTAAAGTGATTCTGGATGGTCTGCATGGCTCAGCCGGACGTTGTGCTGACTTGGTACTCAGAAAAATGGGCTGTGAAGTGATTGCTTTACGTTGTGAGGCGAATGGACATTTTCCGGATCATGCGCCGGATCCTTCGCAAGACAAACATCTTGAAACTTTACGTCAAACCGTCATGCAACAGCAGGCTGATCTCGGTATTGCCTTGGACGGTGATGGTGATCGCCTGGTTCTGATTGATGAACATGGCCAGATTATCACTGCAGATCAGTTATTATGCCTGTTTGCCGAAATTTGTCTCAATGCTTCAGCACCATGCCAATTTGTTTATGATGTGAAATGTTCGACCTTGGTTCGTGATACGGTGCAACGTCTAGGTGGAGAGCCGGTGATGATTCGTACCGGTAGTTCATTTCTCAGAACCTATCTGAACCAGTCTCAGCAGCAAGCGATTTTTGGTGGGGAATATGCCGGACATTATGTCTTTAATGATGGTCGCGGCTGGGGCTATGATGATGGACTCTATGCAGCGCTCAGAGTCATGGAATATCTCGACCAAACGGGGCAAACTCTCGCGCAGGCCTTGGCGGCTTATCCAAAACGACATGGTACTGAAGATCTTTATATTTCAACGCGTCAAGTACGTCCTGTTGAGCTTTTAAACTTCGTTGAACAACAATCCGCAAGAATTAATGCGCAAATCAGTAAAATTGATGGGATACGTCTTGATTTTGAGGATGGTTTTGGCATCATTCGAGCATCCAATACAGGTGAGTATTTCACAGTGCGCTTTGATGCCAATAATGCCCAAGGTCTAAATGAAATTCGTCATCTGTTTGTAGCCATGTTGCGTGACCGTTATCCAGAGATCGCTCAAGACATTTTAGATGCTCAATAAGGAGAGGCGAATGCCAAATCAACAAACAGGCATCGACAAAGCACAGATTTTGACAGAAGCTTTGCCGTATATTCAACGCTTTGCGGGTAAAACCCTGGTGGTAAAATACGGCGGTAACGCGATGACCGATCCTGAGCTGGAAAGTTCATTTGCACGTGATATCGTATTATTAAAAACAGTCGGTATTAATCCGATCGTGGTACATGGTGGTGGCCCGCAAGTCGATTCCATGCTGAAACAGCTGGGCCGCGAATCAGACCGTATTGACGGCATGCGCGTGACTGATCCTGCGACCATGGAAGTAGTCGAGATGGTACTTGGCGGTAGCGTTAACAAATCTATCGTGAACCTGATTAACCAGCATGGTGGTCGTGCGATTGGTCTTACCGGTAAAGACGGCAACCTGATTCGTGCGCAAAAGCTGCTGATGGAAAAAGTGGCTGAAGATGGTTCAGTTGAGCAAATTGATCTGGGTCTGGTCGGTGAAGTCGTTGGCGTGAAAACTGATGTTCTGGAAATGTTTACCAATAGTGACTTTATTCCAGTCATTGCCCCGCTAGGTGTCGATGAAGAAGGCAATACCTATAATATCAATGCTGATTTGGTCGCTGGTAAAGTCGCTGAAGCCCTAGGTGCAGAAAAACTGATTCTACTCACCAATATCACCGGTGTCTTGGATGAAAATAAAAACCTGTTGACTGGTTTGACCACTCAAGAAGTCGATCGTTTAATTGAAACCGGCGTGATTTATGGTGGCATGATTCCGAAAGTGGGTTGTGCGCTGGATGCGGTAAAAGGCGGCGTCGTAAGTGCACATATCGTGGATGGCCGTGTACCTCATGCCAGCTTACTAGAAATTTTCACCGATCATGGTGTGGGCACCCTCATTACCAATCGTGCCAATCCGCATCGTTCTTAAGCCAATTTTTGCGAAAAAGAGTCTCAATAGAGACTCTTTTTTATTTGGATTTCTTATAGCCACCTATTTGAAATGACTGGGACAGTCATGCACAATAAGCTTCTAAGTAAATAGAGAGCTGAAACCAGACCATGTGCCAACTGCTCGGAATGAATTGTGCCACCCCGACGGATATTACTTTTTCTTTTCGCGGGTTTTCCCAGCGGGCGGGCATTACCTCTGATCATGCGGATGGTTTCGGGATTGCTTTCTTTGAAGATAAAGCCTGCCGTCTGTTCGTCGATAACCAGTCTGCGGTTGAATCTCCGATTGCTGAACTGGTGCGTAATTATCCGATCAAATCCCGCAATGTGATTGCGCATATACGCAAAGCCACTCAAGGCAAAATTAACCTGGAAAATTCCCATCCTTTTAGCCGTGAACTTTGGGGGCGTCAATGGATTTTTGCCCATAATGGCGATTTACATGATTATTTTCCTGAACTGTCAGGGCGCTTTACCCCAGTCGGAAATACCGACAGTGAGCGTGCCTTCTGTTACCTGCTGGATCAACTGGTGAAACGCTTTGGCTATCATGAGCCGAAACTGGATCAGGTTTTCGATCTTCTAGCTGAAATTTCACCTGCAATCGCGGAGCATGGCACCTTTAATTTCTGCCTGTCGAATGGTCAGGCGCTGTTTAGCTATGCGATTACTAAACTCCACTGGCTGGTACGTGAATACCCGTTTAGACCGGCTCAGCTGATTGATATTGATGTCGAAGTGGACTTTAGTCAGGTCACGACCCCTGAAGATCGCGTCGCAGTGATTACCACTGAACCATTGACCCAGAATGAAGAATGGACTGCCTTCCAGCCCGGTGAAATGATCCTGTTTCAGCATGGGGCGAAAGTACGTTCTCAGTTGACGCATGTTGAACGTCTGGAACGTGAACGTCTTGATCCTTCCTTAAAACGCGTCACGCGAGCTGATCAATATTGAAATGCGATTAAAGACGGAGTTTAAACTCCGTTTTTTTATATTTAAAAAATAAGAAAAAATCTAAGAATAAATAAAGGTTTATTGCGGATTTTGGTTAATTAATATCTTAGCCTTTTACTCAGGATAAATTATTTTTAATTATATATAACAGAAACTTAAAATGAAAAAGCCGGATTTAGGCGGAAAGCCGACTAATTTGCTTCATTTTTATTTGAATCAATACGCTATATGCTCATTTTCACGTTATAAGTCCTTAATATTTATAGGTGGTCGTAATGAAAATGAAATGGGTTCCAGATTATAATACTGGTATCGATGTGATTGACGATCAGCACAAACGAATTCTCGATTATATCAACGAAATTGATGCCAATACCGAGCGTGCCCGTATTAAACAGATTCTCGACAATATTATTGATTATACCCAGTCGCATTTCACCTTTGAGGAATCTCTTCAGGAAGAAGCCGGCTATAAATATCGGGTGCCGCATAAACGTGTGCATGACCTGTTTATTAAAAAAATCGAGTCTTATCGTGACCGTTTTGAACTGGGACAGTCCATTGAATCAGAGCTGCACGAAGTATTATCGAAATGGCTGATTAACCATATTCAGCACGATGACGCCGATTATGTCGGTGCCGTAAAAGAAAATATGATGGGGATCATCAAGGAAAAAGAAAAGAAAACAGGTAAAAACTGGTTCGCTCGTTTCTTCTCATAATAAAAGACGTAACGAGATAACAAAAATTAAAATCTAATTATAATTTTTGCGCAGCAAATCACTGTCATGGTGGTTTGCTTTTTGTTTTTGATTTTCACCGCTCCACAAGGCAAAATAGCGCTAGATTTTTATAGGAATGCATCATGCAGGACAATGCTATGTCAAAATGGTTATCGCCGCTGATGGCTTTCTGTTTATCGTTTATTATCATCGCGACGCTCGCACCGATAACCGGTATACAGATTGATCGTCAGATGGATTTCTGGATGCTCTGGTTGGCCTCCATGCTGATTCTGGCACTTCCAGTCTGCTACTTGGAAATTGCTTTGGCCAAGCGCTCTAAAACAACGCCATTACAGGCGCTGTCGACGCTGACCCGTGAAGCGGATGCGTCACAGAAATGGCGTATTGTCGGCTGGTTAAGTGTGATCTTTATTCCGTTTTTGGCAGGTGCCATGCTGAACAATGCCAGCAATGTTCTGGCGATTGCTGCACTTGATCTTGCACCCAATCTTCTGTTGATTGGATTGGCAATAGTAGCGTTGGCCCTGTCACTGCTACCGCGTCAAATTTTATTGGCTGTTACCACGATTGGCGTACTGGCGTCTCTGGTTCTGGCCAATGTGATGGGAACGGCGCTACCTGCATGGCAAGTCACACCAGTCGAGTTCTCGGAATGGGGCAATGCCACCGTATTGGCTTTGGTCGCAAGTGGTCTGGGCATGGGCTTGTACTGGCAATCTAGTCTGAGCGCTGTACAACAACAGGATGTCGCCAGCAAGACGGTATTGCCGATCTGGATTGCGCAGCTAGTTGCTGTCATTGCATTTGCTTTCTTTGCCGTACAAGCACAAATTCCTGCATTTACTCTGGTCGCAGCAATGGTGGCAGCTGCCGCATTAATTCTGCAAATGGCACGTGAACAATTACAGCAACGCCAGCTTCATCCTGCAATTCAATGGGCAATTGTGGTGGCGGTCACGCTGATCTGGGCTATTCCAAATCTAAGCCCAATTTTCAATGTGGTCTTGCTCGTCTGGGGCTTATTGATTTGTTTGATCTATGCATTATTTGCTGGCTGGATCATGAAGATCAGTCATTTGCGTAAATCAATGAATTTCAGCTCTGAAGCGTTTTATAACATCTGGCGTATTGCAGTGCGTGTGGTGTTGCCGGTTGGGATTATTCTGGCAATCATTGCTGTCTTAGGACAATTCGTCTGATGAGTGAGGCGATGATTTGGGTGGCATATGCGACGCCAGAAAAACAATTTCATCTAGCCGTGTCATTTCAGCCTGGCATGACGGCACTGGACGCGATTGAGCAAAGTGGAATCCGTGAGCAGGTCGACTTGCCTGAACCATTATTTTTGGGCATTTTTGGCGTGCGCTTGCAAGATCAGCAGCAGCCACTGGCAGCAGGTGATCGGGTGGAAATTTATCGGCCACTGACCATCAATCCTAAAGACATCCGACGTAAACGCGCCGAGAAAAATCCGGTGGGTCGTTATGCCAGAGGCAATCTTTTAAAAAAGCTGAAACCATCTTCCGAATAGAAAGCGGCTTGAATGAGCAGTAGCCTCAATGATCTGCTCAATCAATCAGCTTAATCAAAAAAGCCCCTGATGATTCAGGGGCTTTTTCATGCGAAACCGACTATAGTGGAGGAGCATTTAAAATTGCTTCTTTTGATCCTGGTAAACCGGGTTGAGATTCTGGAATCGTCTCCAGACCTTCAACACGTTCCACGATACCAGACTGGTTAAAGTAGATTTTCAAATGCTGGCCTTGAGCTGCCGGGATCTTGGCTTTTTTAGCGTAGGTTCCTGGGGTATAGTTATAGATGTAGTCCCAACGTAAAGGATTCAGTGGATCGCTTACTGTTGGACTGCCCAGTAAGAAACGCACCTGTTGATGGCTCATTCCCACCTGAATTTTAGCGGCTTGTGCTTGGGTTAAAGGGGTTCCTTGTGGAATATCTACCTTATAAACACCTAATGTCGAACAGCCGACGAGCAATGAAGTGACGAATAACGTCAACATGATTTTTTGCATTTTGCTAAACTATCCCAAATTAATTATGATGCATTTGATCCAAGGATAGATCATACTGCATCTAAACTTTGTTGCATATTCCAACTTTGATTTTGTTGAGAGACCTTTTTACATGACTATTTCAAACCAAGATTTACGAAAAGCTGGGCTGAAAGTTACCCTTCCACGAATTAAAATATTAGAATTACTAGAAAATTCAAAACAACATCATTTAAGTGCGGAAGATATTTACAAGACTTTACTCGATCAGGGCGAAGATGTAGGTTTAGCAACTGTGTATCGTGTGTTAACGCAGTTTGAAGCAGCGGGCATCATCGAACGTCATAATTTTGAAAATAATCATTCAGTTTTTGAAATTATGCAGGAAGATCACCACGATCACCTAGTATGTTTAAATTGCAGCAAAGTTGTTGAATTTATTAATGACACGATTGAAAAAGAGCAGCATGACGTTGCTGAAAAATTTGGTTTTGAATTAACCGGTCACTCACTGAATCTGTATGGCTACTGCGATGCGCCTGCCTGTCAGGAAGTTTTCCGTAAAAAATAATTTGAGCGCTGGTTCAAACAAAAAACAGGCTTCATGGGAAGCCTGTTTTTTTATGCCTTCAAGATGATCAGGACTGACCGTCAAAGGTGATATTGGAATGTGCACGCAATAAATTGCTGCCACCTTCTTCTGACAGTTTGATTTGCAAACGCAGGTCGTTGGGTGAATCCGCATGTTTCAGTGCATCTTTATAGCTGATCTGTTTGGCTTTATACAGATCATACAGCGCCTGATCGAAGGTCTGCATGCCCAGTTCACGGGAACGCTTCATCAGATCCTTAATCTCATGCACATCACCTTTACGAATCAAGTCGGCAATCAGTGGCGAGTTAATTAGAATCTCAATCGCAGCACGGCGACCATTGCCATCGATGGTTGGAATCAGTTGCTGTGCCACAATGGCTTTCATGTTCAGGGACAAGTCCATAAACAGCTGGTTATGCCGGTCTGCTTCGAAGAAATGGATAATCCGGTCAATCGCCTGGTTGGCGTTGTTGGCGTGCAGGGTAGCGAAGACAAGATGACCAGTTTCGGCGAAGGCAATGGCATAGTCCATGGTTTCACGTGAACGGATCTCACCAATCAGAATTACGTCTGGTGCCTGACGTAGGGTGTTTTTCAGGGCAATTTCAAATGAATCAGTATCAATGCCGACTTCGCGCTGAGTGATAATACAGCCTTTATGCTGGTGAATAAATTCGATCGGATCTTCAATAGTAATGATATGACCTTTAGAATTTTCATTACGATAACCGACCAAAGACGCCAGCGAGGTTGATTTACCGGTACCGGTTGCCCCGACAAAAATAATGATGCCACGTTTGGTCATCGCCAGTTCTTTTAAAATGGGCGGTAACTTGAGTTCATCCATGGTTGGAATGACAGTCTCAATTCGACGCAAAACCATCCCCGGTTGATCACGTTGCTGAAAGGCACTGACACGGAAGCGGGCACTTTTATCCGGCGTGCTGATGGCAAAGTTACATTCACGACTGTCAGCAAATTCTTTACGCTGCTTTTCGGTCATGATGGAATGGAGCAGTTGTCCTACTGCCGCACCGGGTAATTTTACCGAGCCAATTGGTAAAATCTGCCCATTAATCTTGATGGAAGGTTCGACATCGGCTGTAATGAACAGATCCGATGCTTTTTTCTCCACCATATAATCGAGTAAGCCGTTAAAATCCATGTATATAAACCCCAATACAATTCAATTTTATTATAAAAATGCTTCTGGCTGTTTGGCTGCAGTACGTGCAACTTGCGGGCTGATCAAACCTTTGGATACCAGTGTTTTTAGAGTCTGATCCAGCGTGGTCATGCCGTAGTTGGCGCCGGTCTGAATTGCCGAGTACATTTGAGCGACTTTATTTTCACGGATCAGGTTACGGATCGCAGGAATACCAATCATAATTTCATGTGCTGCGACACGCCCACCGCCATTTTTCTTTAGCAGAGCCTGTGAAACTACGGCTTGTAGGGATTCAGACAACATGGCGCGTACCATGTCTTTTTCTTCGGCAGGGAATACGTCGATCACACGGTCAATGGTTTTGGCCGCTGAGGTGGTATGCAGGGTACCAAATACTAAGTGACCGGTTTCTGCCGCAGTTAATGCCAGACGAATGGTTTCAAGGTCACGCATCTCACCGACCAGAATAATGTCCGGGTCTTCACGCAGTGCCGAACGCAGTGCTTCATTAAAGCCATGCGTATCACGATGCACTTCACGCTGGTTAATCAGACATTTCTTGGACTGATGCACAAATTCGATCGGATCTTCGACGGTCAGAATA
Organism: Acinetobacter sp. AR2-3; assembly: GCF_001878775.1. NCBI lineage: Bacteria > Pseudomonadati > Pseudomonadota > Gammaproteobacteria > Moraxellales > Moraxellaceae > Acinetobacter > Acinetobacter sp. AR2-3. The sequence goes on along the minus strand of NZ_MJIQ01000019.1, from coordinate 81,929 downwards.
TGGTCATAGCGGTTGTCATTAATATAATCCAGCATCGCCGCCAAGGTGGTTGATTTACCCGAACCGGTAGGACCTGTCACCAGTACCAGACCACGTGGATATTCACAGATGTCTTTAAAAATCTGTCCCATGCCCAGATCTTCAAGCGTTAGGACTTTAGAGGGAATAGTACGGAATACCGCACCAGCACCGCGGTTCTGGTTAAATGCGTTGACACGGAAACGCGCCACGCCAGGCACTTCAAAAGAGAAGTCAGTTTCCAGATTTTCTTCAAAATCACGGCGCTGTTTATCGTTCATGATGTCATAAACGAGTTTATGCACTTCTTTGTGTTCTAATGCTGGCAGGTTGATGCGACGAACTTCCCCATCGACACGAATCATTGGCGGTAAGCCCGCAGACAAGTGTAAATCCGACGCACCATTTTTAGCAGAAAAGGCTAACAGTTCTGTAATATCCATAAGGTCCCCGAGTTCATTAAAATGTTATTTATTTTGCTAGAATAATAAGGCTTTCCCACAGCTTAACCAACACTTAGTTCACGAGCAAGGGAAAAAAATCCGGACGAAATGAGAACCCCATCAATGAATATGCTGCAACAGTCACGAAATCAGGTTTTAGCTCAGATCCAGGCCGCATGCACTCAGGCTGGGCGTGAGCCGGATTCGGTACAACTATTGGCCGTGTCCAAAACCCAGCCGAGTAATGTGCTGGCAGAGATGTATCAGACAGGCCAGCGGGACTTTGGTGAAAATTATTTGCAGGAAGCACTGGAAAAAATCACCCAACTGAAAAACCTGGAGATTGAGTGGCATTTTATTGGACATGTGCAGCGTAACAAGACCAAGCATCTGGCAGAAAATTTTGCCTGGGTACATGGAGTCGATCGCCTGATTATTGCCGAGCGCTTATCGAATCAGCGTGGAGAGGATCAGCCCGCTCTGAATATCTGTATTCAGGTGAATATTGATGGTCAGGATACCAAAGATGGTTGCCGACCAGATGAGGTTGCAGATTTGGTCGTACAGATCAGCCAACTGCCGAATGTGCGTTTACGTGGTTTGATGGTGATTCCAGCACCGAATAATCCTCAAGCCTTTGCTGATGCCAAAGTTTTATTTGATATAGTAAAAACACAACATGCTCATCCTGAAGACTGGGATACTTTAAGTATGGGCATGTCTGGGGATATGACCGAAGCGATTGCTGCGGGTTCTACCATGGTTCGTGTTGGCACAGCCCTATTTGGTGCACGGCCTAAAAAGGATGCATAAAATACTAATGTCAGTTTTTTGCAGCAAAGCGTTATCGAAGGGTATTGGATAACGCTTTTTTTCTGGCTGGTTCGAGCCATTTAGCCATCAACCAGGCAAAGACTATTATGCCGAACATGCTGGCAAGCAAGGCTAAAACTGCTCCGCCCAGACCATAGGCCAAAGTTGCCGGAATACACCCCAAAATAAATAAAAGTAAGGGGAAATGGGTGACATACAAAGTATAGGAAAAGTCTGCAGACTGAACCCAGACCGGATGATAATGACTGCGTTGATGCTGGAGTTGTACCAGCCAGCAGCTAAAGCCCAAACCCAGACAGAAATTAAAATGGACAAAATTCGCAGCACGGTATTGCTGGGCCTCATCAATCACCTGAAACTGGTAAGCATCAAAACAGGCGATTAGAAATGCCAAGCCGAATAGGGCTAATTTGACCGATTGTAAGCGGTTTAAAAAACGTAGCTGGATATATCGAAATGAACAGGCAAAGGCACTAAGCCAGACCAGAAAATAAATAAAAAACTGGATGTTCAGTAATGACAGTATAGCCAGAACCATAAAAAATCCGATTTTGGCGATTTCCGAATTTTTTAAAAAAGGTAGGAATCCGGCCAGCACATAAAACCACACTTCATAGCTCAGGCTCCAGAGCGCAGCATTGGCTGAAACCGTTGGTGTTACAAAGCCATTCAAAAATAGCAGCGAGCCCACAAATTCCGGTATATCTACCTTATAGCCAGTCCGGATCATTATGCCAAAACTGTGTTGAAAAGCATGAGTATGGCTGGCAAATAATAGTGGAGCGAGTAGATAGAGAACCAGCGTCAACCCCATGGCAAACAGAAAGGGTGGTAAAATTCTACTGCCACGCTGTCGAGCATAACGGTGCAGATTGAACTGACCATGCTGATGAATGTTGTGCTGAATCGAATAGCCGATCAGATAGCCACTTAAGGCAAAGAAAATCATGACCGCGGCCTGACCGAGCAGGCGTACCCATGAATACAGACTGGTATCGAAAGGCGCAATAAATGCCTGAAAGCAATGACTGAACAACACTACAATGGCACTGATGCCCCGCAGGCTCTCGAGCTGTAAGCTGAAATGGGGCGAGAGCTTGTCCGAGGTAGGGTGAATCATCTTTAACCTATAATCTGAATGGTACTTGCACCTGCACCAACCGGTTTGACCTGAATCTGTACCGGAATACGTTCATGCATTTCCTGTACATGTGAGATCAAGACGACTTTACGGCCCTGGCTTTGCAAATGATCTAGTGCATTCATGACCATATGTAAGGATGCCGGATCTAGCGTACCAAAACCTTCATCAATAAACAGGGATTCCAGTTTCATTGAACCTGAAGCCATATTGGCAATTGCCAGTGCCAGTGCCAGCGACACCAGGAAGGTTTCACCCCCCGATAGGGACAGCACAGGTCGGACTTCACTATTCATGTCCAGATCAATAATCGCCAGACTCAGGCTGTCAGGAATACGGTGTAACTGATAGCGTGGTGCCAACGGTTGCAACTGCTGATTTGCATATTCCACCAGAATATCCAGATGATGTTCCTGGGCAATTTTCTGGAATTTGGTACCTTCCTTATGTCCGATCAGGTCGTAAATACGACCCCAACGGTATTCTTCGGCTTTGATCTGCTCAATTTGCTGCTGATATTTGGCATAGGTGTTTTGATTATTGGCATTCATACGCAGTTTGGCATCAGTTTCATTGAGCACTTCCTGCTGCATTATTTTTTCCTGATGCAGCATGCCAAGTTTTTGTTCAATTTCCTCAAATTCATGTTCTGGCTGTAGTTTTAAATGGGCCTGATATTGTTCTTCAAGTAATTGCCAGGCTGTTCTGGCATTTTCGAGTGCCTGTTTCTGGTTGGCCAGATTCTGACGAATGCGTTGATGGTTGCTCAGATCAATACTGAGCCATTGTTCAATTTGAGCTGCCGTCACTTGAGGATGTGCTGCTTGCCATGCCTGAATATCTTGCTGATATTGAGCCAATTGCTGATCGATCTGCTGAAGTTGGCTGATAAATTCTTGCAGTTTTAAGTGGGTTTGATGCCACTGTTTTTCGGCCTGCGCCGTGCATTGACGCTGTTGTTCTAAAGTCTGCTCTAAGGTCTTGGCTTGTAGCTCTAGTGCATTGCGCCATTCTGCAGCGACACGGTAGACTTGTCCTGCATGTTCTTGGGTCAGTTCAGCCAGTTGTTGACGCAGGTCTTTGCCTTGCTGAATCAACTGCTCTACAGACTGGCTCAATTGAGCAAAATTTTGCTGTTCCAATTGTAGTTGATACTGGCTCTTTTCCAATATCTGCTGCTGTTGATGCAGGTCAGATTCCAGCTGCTTTTGTACTGCCAAGTGCTGCATGCGGTGCTCTACTTGTCGTTGCAACTGAGGTAAGCAGAGCATAGGTGGCTGCGACTGGTACTGCTCGGGCAGTATGCTTAAAACTGGGTGTATCAGCTGGTCGAGTTGCTGACGTTGCTGTAGAGCCAGTTGTAATTGGTGCAATTGCTGTTGTTGTTGACGCCATTGTTGTAATTGTTGCTGGAGCTGTTGTTCCTGCTGTTGTGATAGTTCTAGCTGCTGGACCAGACTTTGAGTGTGATTCGCCAGTAACTGGATGAATGTAGGAAGATCATTGTGCTGCTCGGTAACCACTTCCAGTTTAAGTAGTTGAGATTTACAGTCAGCAGAGGATTGTTGAATCTGGTTTTGCAGGATCTGGCAACGCTGTTGCTGTTGCTCAATTACTGTTTGTGCTTTAGACATTTCAATGCGTTGCTGCTGCTGAGATTGCAGTTGCTGATCGAGCTGCTGTTTTGCCTGCCGTAACTGTTGCTCCTGTAGCTGGTTCAGGCTCTGTTCCAGATGTTCATGGACGGCATCGACAAAAGGATGGGCTGGGCTTCCACAGACCATGCATGGCTCATCCGGTTTTAACTGGCCACGAAGATCCTGCACACTTTGCGCATGCAATAAACGTTGCTGGGCAAGTATTTGTTCCAGGTGTTCATAGGCCTGTTGTTCAGCCTGAATCTGCTGATGTAGTGCCTGTTCGGCCTCTTGCTGCATTTTTAGTTGCTGCTGTTGGCTATTTACAGCAGATTGCAGTTGTTCAAATTCTTGTGATTGTTGAACGATTTGTTGTACCTGCTGTTGCAGCAGGTCGAGCTGACGCTGTTCCGCTTGGCGTTGCTGACGCATTTCCTGAATGGTTTTGAGATGCTCTTCTAGCTGTTCCAGACTATGATGCTGTTGTATCCACTGGTTCAGATTTCCTGAAAGTACTGTAACGGTTTTTTCCAGTTCAGGTAAAGGCTGCTTCAGGCTGTCCGGATTCTGTTGCTGCAGTTGCTGATACTGACGCATAAAGTCTTGTATGCGTTGCAAGGTACTTTGCGGCTCCAGATCGAACACATTTAAAAAGCCAGATTCAGCCAATTGTTGTGCAACCTTTTCTTGCCGAGCTTGTAGCTGATTCAAAGTCTGTTGTTGCTGTCGCAGTTGTTCTTCTAAAGGCTGTAGACGAAGGGTTTGAAACTGGCTTTGCTCTGCATGCAGTTTTTTGTACCGCTCTGATACCGTATCAATTGCATGATCCAGCCTTAAACCTGCCTCCAGATGCGGTTTCAGGTTTGCCAAGTGTTGCTGAAACTGGTGCTGCTGTTGTTGTAAGGCTGTAAGTTTGGCTTCTTCTGCTACAAAGCTCTGTTTGAGCGTTTCAAATTCCAGCGTAAATTGGGTGTGCTGGTGCTGAATCTGCTCTTTTTGAGGGGCTAGACGGGTACGACTCACAAACTGATCCCGAATCGACTGGAATTCATCCAGCTGCTCCAGTAGCTGTTGCTGTCCTGCAGATTTATTTACTGCATCTTGCTGTACTTCGTAGACTTCTTTTTTGGCATGGACTTCTGCATAGAGTTTATGTCGGTCCAGATGCCATTGTTTCTCATTTTCTAGCAGTTTTTCTGATTGCTGCAAATTCTGAAGTTGCAAAGACAAAGAGTTCTGCTGCTGTTGTAAAGCGCTGATGTCTTCTTCAGACAGAATTTCAATATGCCCGATCAGCTTTTCCAGATCGTTGCGCTTGTTTTTGACTTCGCTGAATTTCTCTGCGGCTTTCTGACTAACTAGACTGAAAATCTGCGAATTGGTGAGATATTCCAGTAAATCTGCACGCTCATTATCTTTGGCTTTTAAAAATGCGCCGACTTCCGACTGTGCGAGCAACACTGCGCGGGTAAACTGCTCAAAACTTAAGCCCACCAGTTTTTCAATGAGCGGGGTGACTTCCGATATTTTTTGCGTCAGTGTCGTGTCATCATCCAGACATTTGACGTAGCGGTCTACTTTTAGATTGCCATCGACTTTCTGGCGTGCCCGTTTAATTTCCCAGCGTGCCATATAGCGTTTGCTGTCGAGTGCAATAAATTCCAGTTCGGCAAAACCATGCACGCAGCCACGGCGCAGAATATTCTTGGAATCCTTGATGGAAACATCCTGACCGCCAGCATCTTTCAAGCTGCCTGTCGCACCTTTTAAACGTGGAATTTCATTGTAAAGCGCCAGGCACATGGCATCGAGCAGGGTAGATTTTCCGGCACCAGTTTTGCCGGTGATGGCAATCAGGCCGGCATGAGCCAAAGGACTCGATTCAAAATCAATATGATGGGTGCCGGTGAGGGAGGCCAGATTATGAAGACTTAGACGTAAAATTTTCATGGCCGATCCTAGGCTTGTTGTTTTTGTGCAAGTTCGTGTTGGGCTTCATTCAGTAACTCCTGAAAATCCCGTTGTACCGAGTGATCCTGCTCATAGCCCATTTTTTTCCAGATATTGAAAAATAGCGATTCCGGAGTAGGGGGTGCCAGATCAATTTTAGACTGGCTTGAACTAAGGTCGACCTGTTGCTGGTAAATCCGGCTGATGCGCAGCAGTCGGTAACGGTTAGCAGGTAGGGCCTGTTCTATTTGCTGACGCAGATCTACCGGAGGCGGCGCATCGGTCGTGTATTCCACCTCCAGAAAATGCCGTGCAGAAAGCTGCTCGATTTCTCCGGCAGGCAAGGCCTGAATTGTAGTGATTAAATTTTCCAGCTTTTCACGAATGCGGAACAGCTCGACAGTACGCGGAATGCTTAAGGCATCGTACTGAAAGCGGTTTTCCGGGTTTTGTTCGGGATCAATCCTGACTTCAACTATTTGATGCTTATAATTAATCTCACTAAATGACAGCGGAATTGGGGAGCCACTATAGCGAATATGCGGCTGACCAACCTTTTGTGGTTTATGCAAATGCCCTAGCGCGACATAATCAATCATGTCATCAAACAGCGCCGTCGACAGGGCCTCTTCATTGCCGACAATAATCGGACGTTCAGAGTCGGAGGTCTCACCACCTTGCATGTGCGCATGTGACATTAAAATTAGTGCCTGATGTGGCTGTTTGCGGGCTCTGGCTTCGGCAATCAGTTGTTGATGCAGATAACTGATCGCGTTCTGGTTATTGCTGGTATGTTCATTCAGTCCGGTAATTTCGGCACTGCGTAAATAGGGTAGGGTCAGACACCAGGCGATGATATTTTTATCCCGATCATAAATAGGAATAAGTAGACGATCCAGGTTCAGGGTATTTTCTGCAGTGCGGCCTACGATTCCCACAGCTTTGGCATTAAATTTGGCCAGCAAGGGTTCAACCTGTTCGATCCGGTAACCGGAATCATGATTGCCTGCAATCATTAGGGTTTGCATATGCGGCGCCAAGTCATGAGCATCGGCCAGAAACTGGTACAGCTGTCTTTGCGCACTGGAAGCTGGATTGATCACATCAAAAATATCGCCGGCAATCAGCAGAGCATGCGGCTGCTTTGTTTTAATTTGCTCAAGTAGCCAAGTCAAAAACTGTGCATGTTCAAATTCACGGTCATGGTTATGGAAAAATTGTCCCAGATGCCAATCGGAAGTGTGAAGAAAATGAACTGCCATGTAATGAACCCCAAGATATCTGCCTTGCTACTATAGGAAAAAGCACAGGTAAAAATCTACTTGTAAAACGATATTTCAGTGAATTGTTGGTGATGTTCAAGCTGAATTTATTTTGATCAGTATGGATATTAATGGACGGTTGTATCCAGATCATCAGATATTAAAGGTTCTGCAAGCCCTCAGATTTTAGAAATAGGGATTTTAAAAAATAAAAACCGACGATTCGAGTGATGATGAAATCGTCGGTCAAATTTGTGTTACATGAAGATTTTGGCTGCTATTCAAAATTTCCCTGTACACTGGACTTATTGCTTTAGCTCTAAAGGTCAGCAAAAATTCGTGGATGCCAGTCCAAATTTTTGTACCTTGTACCCTATATAACGTCACCCTGTAGTGGATGGTTGACAATAAAATGAAAAAAAACCTGATTTTTTTTATACTAGCTTGTTGAAGATCACTGAGTCATGCATATGTTGCCGCTAAGTCGTTATTTTATCTGGTTTTTCGTTATATGTTTTATTTTTACCTGTATTTGCGGTGTACTCGCAGCCTTGCTGCCGATGGGCATGGGTGCAGTCTTGACGATTGTTCCGTATCTGGTAGCCATGATTTGGGTGCTTTTTAAATTTTTAAAACAGCAAAAACGTGCCCCGACCCAAGCAGAGCGTAAAAAATTCACCCTCAGGTTTAGCCTGATTTACTGGGGCTATAATTTATTATTTCTCTTGCTCGGTATTGTGATCGCCACCCGTTCCAATCCGAATGCCTGGCAGGACTTTCTGTTGTATCTACAGCAGCCACAATTTATGAGTATTGTGCTGATCATGTTCCTGATGATCGCAATTCCGCTGTATCTGCTGACCTACTGGTTTTATGGCAAGCAGGCCCAGCGTATGGCAGAGAAAATGTTTGGCCATCCACCTCAGTGAGTATAGATGAATCATTGTGTGACGACTGATCTTCATAAATTGATTGAATGATGAAAGATACAAATTCTCCACTACAAAGATCTTCTCGGTTTAAAAAGCTAAAGATGAGTGGCGTATAATTTAAATCAAGAAAATAATAAGGTGAAGAATGACGAATGTATAAACCTGTAGTGCTGTTGACGGGAGCGAGTGGTTTTATTGGCAGTCATCTCGTGCATTTTTTACTGGAACGGGATTATCGGGTGATTGGTCTGACCCGTCAGAAAAATAAACGTGAACCACATCCGGACTTTCATTGGATTAACCAGCTGGATGAATTAAAACAGCATCAGATTGATTATGTGGTCAATCTGGCTGGCGAAAGTATTGGCCAAGGCCGCTGGACGGCAGCGCGTAAAAAGAAATTGCTGAATAGCCGTTTAGATACCACCAGACATTTATTTGATTATTTAGAAAAAAATCAGCTTAGACCGAAACGGATTATTTCAACATCGGCCGTTGGCTATTATGGCATTGACCCCAATGAGCGCTGGGAACAGGTCTGCACGGAGCAAAGTCCGCCACAAGATATTTTTATGTCCGAACTCTGTGCGAAGTGGGAGCAGCTGGCCTTGTCCTATGCTAACCAGAACACCAAGATTGTTCGCTTTGCGGTGGTGTTTGGCAAAGGTGGTGGGATTCTTCCGCAGATGCTATTGCCGATTAAGCTGAATCTGTTCGGGCGGATTGGTCATGGACGTCAGCCAGTGACCTGGGTATATCTAGAGGATGTACTGCGTGCGATTGAATTCTTGATGCTCGATGATACGACCGAGCAGATCTTTAATGTGGTCGCGCCAGAAAAAAGCAGTCAGGCCCAGTTTGCACGAACCGCGGCCCAGATTCTGAAGCGCAAACCCTTATTCCCACTGCCGGCATGCAGCCTGAAAATGATGCTGGGAGAACAGTCACAACTGGTATTGAATGGTCAGTATGTACAGCCCAAAGCCTTGCAGGAGGCCGGATTCCAGTTTCATTATCCAACCCTGAAAGAGGCGCTGGATAATATCCTAAAGCACTAAGCGACTGGGCTCTAATAAACGGACAGGATCATAAGGAGCTGGATCAACGATTGGCATTTGTTTAAGGATGAGTTGAGCGAGTAGTTTGCCTGATGCCGGCCCCATGCATAAACCATTCCGGAAATGTCCAAAATTGGCCCAGGCATTGTGTAGCTTGGGAATTTTGCCAATATAGGGAATACCATCGGGTGAGCTGGGTCTTAATCCGGCCCATTGCTTGACCAGCGGAAAATCTGCCAGTTCCGGTACCATCTCGATACACGCCTGTAAAATATCCTGCCGGATTTCGCTAGAAGGCGAGGTGTCAAAACCGACCTGACGCATACTGGAACCACATAAAACATGTCCATCCTGACGTGGAATCAGGTACATCACCTTATGCATGCACATGGTCGGCAGCCAGTTTTCTGGCGTTTTAAACAGCAGCATCTGGCCCTGAACCGGCTGTACCGGAATTTCCAAACCAAGTTGCTGTGACCAGTGTTGCGACCATGCTCCGGTTGTGAACACATATTGATCTGCCTGAAAAACCTGGCTATGTTCATCTGAGATACTTTTTACACAGCCTTGCTGAATATTGAGCCGAGTGATTTTACAGTCTTCTTGCCAGGTGACACGAGGATGCTGCTTCAAATAGTGAATGATCGACTGTAATAACCGTGGATTACGGATATTCGCCAGTTCAGGGAAATAAATCGCCTGCTTGAATTTGCTCTGATTAATTCTTGGATTGATCTGTTGCAGTTTAGCCTGATCAAGCAATTCTGCCTGTTGCTGCGGATCCTGATGTGTTTTGGCATAACTTAAACCGATTTCAAAATCGGATTCATCAAAAATCAGCATACCTGTTTCATGAATCTGGAAATCGATGCCAGTGAAAGGTTGCAGTTTTTGATTCCAGTTCTGATACATGGGTTTGGCATGTCGAGCCAGAGCATTTACAGCAGCGGGATAACGCCACGGATACATCGGGGAAAGGATTCCTCCTCCAGCCCAGGATGCAGCCTGTCCGGCGGCCTGTTGATCAAAAAGGGTAACAGAACATCCCTGTTCAAGCAGTTCCAGCGCCGACATCAAACCGGTGATGCCAGCGCCGACAATGGCAATATGCATTGCGCCGAAATCCTTTTACTTCATGTCTTTCAGTTTAAGCGCAGCTTCTTCAGCAAAATAGGTCCAGATACCATCTGCACCGGCACGACGACAGCTCATCAATGATTCTAAAATGACGCTATCAGATAACCAGCCATTTTGAATTGCCGCAGCCAGCATCGCGTATTCGCCACTGACCTGATAGACAAAGGTTGGTACGCCAAAAGTGTCTTTGACTTCGCGGACGATATCCAGATAAGGCATGCCCGGTTTAACAATCACCATGTCTGCACCTTCCTGAATATCCAGCGCAATTTCATGCAGGGCTTCAGCACGGTTACCGACATCCATCTGGTAATTGTATTTATTGCCGCCTTTTAAATTGCTGGCAGAACCGACTGCATCACGGAACGGACCATAGAAACTTGATGCATATTTGGCTGAATAGGCCATGATGGAGGTATAGATATGACCATTTTTTTCAAAGGCCTGACGAATCGCACCGATCCGGCCATCCATCATGTCACTTGGAGCAAACACATCTGCACCGGCTTCGGCATGGCTCAAGCCCTGTTTAATCAGGCACTCGACCGTTTCATCATTTAAGACATAACCGTTCTCATCAATAATGCCATCCTGACCATGTGTGGTATACGGGTCTAATGCGCCGTCAGTAATCAGCACCATTTCTGGCAGTTCTTTTTTCAATAAACGCAAGGTGTTTTGTACCAGACCATCTTCACGCCACGCAGCTTCTGCAGTCAGGCTTTTATCTTCTTGTGGGGTGACGGGGAATAGCGCCAGTTTATTGACACCGAGTTCCAGCAGACGTTCTGATTTTTTTAACAACAAGTCCGCTGACAGGCGCTGGATATTCGGCATACTTGGAATATCTTGGGTCTGGTTTTGTCCTGGCAGGACAAATACTGGATAAATGAGATGATCTGCCGCGAGATGGGTTTCACGAACCATCGAACGTAAATGTTCATTTTTACGAATACGACGCATGCGAGTTGCAGGAAATGCGGGACGATTGAACGTATAAGTCATAAAAATCTCAGTAATCAGTATTAAACTAGGCCTCTATTGTAGCCCTAACTCAAATTTTTGGGCATAAATTAGCGGTTTTTATTGTGGTGGATTCGGGCAGAGTGATGAGTAAGACAGAGAGAAACTGGACAGGTAATATACATCCGGGCTCGAAAGTGGATATTGATGTAGTCCTGAACCAGCTGGTACATGCTTTTAATAGCTCTCCTTTTTTTAACTATAACGGCATGACCATGCGGGTGGTCGAGGGCCAGATTGAGGCCTATGTTGAAATGCAGGATTTCATGATTGGTAATGTGGCTTTCCAGATTCTGCATGGCGGTCTGGCTGCAACTGTACTGGATAGTGTCGGTGGTATTGTGGCTATGGGCGAACTGTATAAAAAAGCCGAACCGGAAACCATTGCCGAGACTATTAAAAAGGTATCGCGTCTGGCGACGGTCGATATGCGGGTGGATTATCTGGCGCCTGGACGTGGCAAATATTTTATTGCACGTGCAGAAACCTTACGTTTGGGGCGTAAGGGCTGCACCATGCGCATGACCATGGTCAATGATGAAGATAAAGCGATTGCAACAGCGATTGCGTCTTATGCCTATTAATGAAATCGTGAATTGAGAAAGTTAAAAAGCACTGTTTAACAGTGCTTTTTTTATAATGATCAAATATGAACCTAGAGGATTTAGAGATCAGATTTAGCCCGTTTCAAGGCATTTTGCCATTTGGCTAAATGCATTTCTTTTTCGTCATTTTGCATTTTGGGTTCAAAAGCACGGTCCAGCTGCCAGGACTGGGAAATTTCATCCAGGTTTGAAAATACGCCAGCTTTTAATCCGGCCATAGCGGCCGCGCCCCAAGCAGTAGCTTCCAGCATTTTCGGACGCAGTACCGGTACATTCAGAATATCGGCCTGAAATTGCATCAGCATGTCATTGCTGCTGGCACCACCATCAACCCGCAGTTCTTTAAGGGGATGTGCAATATCAGATTGCATCGCACTGAGCACATCCGATACCTGAAAGGCGATTGATTCTAATGCGGCACGAGCGATATGCGCTTTGGTCGTACCGCGTGACATGCCACAGAGTAAGGCACGTGCTTCACTATCCCAATGCGGCGCGCCCAGTCCGGTAAATGCGGGAACCAGAACCACGCCGTCACTATGCTCGACCTGATGCGCCAGTTTTTCCACATCACTGCTTTTTTGAATAATTCCGAGGCCATCGCGTAACCATTGCACTACAGCACCAGCCATAAATACGCTGCCTTCGAGCGCATAGGTAGTTTGGCCCTGGGCTTGCCAGGCGAGAGTAGAAAGCAGCTTGTTCTGGCTAAGCTGAATGTTATGTCCGGTATTGAACAGCATAAAGCAGCCAGTACCATAGGTGTTTTTAGCACTGCCCACCTCAAAACAGGACTGGCCAAAGAGTGCAGACTGCTGATCCCCCAAAATTCCGGTAATGGGAATATTGGCCCCCAGTAAGCCAGAAGCCGTGTCAGCGACATAACAGTCAGAAGAGATAATTTTCGGTAAGACCGAAACCGGGATATTAAACAGCTCGAGTAGCTCTTCATCCCACGATTGTTGCTGCAGATTCATTAACATGGTACGAGAAGCGTTACTGGCTTCAATGACGTGCTCTGCACCTTGGGTCAGATTCCAGATCAGCCAGCTATCGATAGTGCCAAATGCCACATGGCCCTGTTCAGCAAGTGCCCGTACCCCCTCGACATGCTCTAAAAACCAGACCAGTTTTCCCGCACTAAAATAAGGATCAATCCGTAGGCCGGTTTTTTGCTGAATTTTGGACATCAGGCCTTGTTCAATCAGCCGGTTACACCAGTCAGATGTACGACGGTCCTGCCAGACGATTGCCGGAGCGAGCGGTTTGCCGTTTCGACGATCCCAGACTACGGTCGTTTCGCGCTGGTTAGTCAGGCCAAGGGCTTTAATATCTTTTGCCAGAATACCTGCAGTCGCCAAAGCTTGTTGTACCACGGCAATCTGTGAGCTCCAGATTTCTTGAGCATCCTGTTCCACCCAGCCCGAATGTGGGGTGTGGATATGCGCTTCACGTTGAGCCGTTGCCTGAACTTGTCCATGTTCATTAAAAATAATGGCCCGACTTGACGTAGTTCCCTGATCTAGTGCCAGTAAATAGCTCATAATTTTTCTGTTATTTGGCTTGAAAAGTAAAATATTAGCGCAATAATGTAATTAAGCGCATCAAGTTGTGTAAATGTTCAGAAAATACATCGTAATTTTTGACATTTATGCTATGATTGCCTTGTACTTTGGGGGTGTTTCTGGCTTCGACGCTGGTGATGAAACTCATAGATGCATGCCGAGAGCGCATTTTCTCTCGTAAATCAAATTTGCATTTTTTAGTCGCAAACGACGAATCATACGCTCTAGCTGCCTAAGGGCAGCTTGTCCGCCTCTCCGAATACTTGTGGTTAGAGAGTCCGACTGAAGCGCACGCACACAAGTCCGTATAAAGCCAAGCCTCGGGGCTTTGTACTAAATTAAGAGGATCGCGATTTGTACCCTGTTCGTCGGGTCACAAAGAGTTAAAACAATAGACGATATCTAAGCATGTAGTATTCTCGAGTGTAGTGCTGGCGGACGCGGGTTCAACTCCCGCCACCTCCACCAAAATTCTTTCCGAAGTAATCCGTCGGAATCTGAAAAAGCCTTTAAACTCAATGTTTAAAGGCTTTTTTATTGGCTGTATTGTCCGACCCTATCCTAAGCTGTTTGACCCTATTTTTGCTTTATGTGGGTCAAAATTGGGACAATTTGACCCACTAAATAAGTTTAATTATGTGGGACAAAGATATGTCACTTACTGATGTGCAATGTAAAAAAGCACTACCGCAGGAAAAACAGTATCGCCTTTCTGATATTAATGGTCTGTCTTTACGAATCGATCCGAATGGCAAAAAATATTGGTCTATCAGATACACGGAAAATGGACAAAGGAAGTCCAAAGCATTAGGTATCTATCCTGAGCTAAGTTTAAAGCGTGCACGGGAGATCGCGCTTGATCTGAGATACAAACTCAAAAATACAACTGAGGTTGAGCAGGAGCAGCCTTATTTTAAGGAAGTCGCAGAGGATTGGTTCAATAATCAAAAAGAAACCTGGTCATCCAAACATATTAGTAATGTTCGGGCTTCCTTGGATGAGCTTTATATTGCTCTTGCTAATAAGCGTATTAATCAAATTCAGGCACCTGAGATTCTGCAGATCATTAAGAAGATTGAAGCTAGAGGGGCGTTTGAAATTGCAAAACGTACCTTGTCTCGTTGCGGCATGGTCATGAAATATGCCATTGCACATGGATACCGCTATGATAATCCGGCAGGTGATCTGGTTTATGCCCTCAAGAACAAAAGAGTCAAAAATCTGGCTTCGCTTACTGCCTCTGAAATGCCTGAATTTTTAAGAAAGGTAAGAGCATACCCAAGTGATGCTCAAACACATCATGCCATTATTCTGATCATGCTGACAGGCGTTCGAGTTAGTGAATTGCTGCAATCACGCTGGGAGGAATTTGATCTGGAAGGGCGTAAGTGGGATATCCCTGAAGAGCGGATGAAGAACCGTCTTCCACATCGTGTACCGTTGACGGACATGATGATTGCCGAGCTTCAGGCTTTGAGACTTACCCATAATCAGGAACTGCTATTTCCACATCGTTTAAATAACAAAGAACCTATGCGTAGCGAGTCTATTTTAGCCGTGATCAAGCGTTCGGGCTATGCAGGTCGGATGACCACACATGGTTTTAGATCGCTATTCAGTACAGTCGTAAACGAATCGAATCTGTTCAACCCGGATGCAATTGAACGTCAGCTTGCTCATGTACCTCAGAATAGAATTCGCTCTGCATATAACCGAGCGCAATACTGGGATGAGAGGGTAGGGTTGATGGAGTGGTATGGGGAAAAGGTTAAAGAATGGCTTTAAGCAAACAATACTATTAGCTGAAAAAACGGACACATGATGTCCGTTTTTTTACGTTTGAATGATGTCTTTTAGACACTTATTGGTGAATTAAGCAAAGATGAAATTTAAATTTCTGATGGTTAGGGTGTGTTTAAAAATAAAATTTGATAGAGTGAAGATAGGGTCTTAAATTGAAAATAAGATTGGTAATAAAGCGATATAGGTTTTAATTTATTTTTGGGGGAATAGTGGTGATTCAGCAGATTAGTTGCCAACAACGGATTAAGGAAATTTCTGAGATTTTGAGATTTTGGAGGAGAATCAGGAAAAGTGATTTTTATTATAGTGATTCGAATTTTCAATGTGAAAGCAGATTGCCACTGTCAAATTCACGGTGGCAAATGCTTCAGTGTCTTTACGAGTTTAGCTTATTAAAAGCCTATGGGGAATATATTTCTAATCAGTTTGAAAACCAACTACTAGATTCTATTTACAATAGTGTTGGTGTTCCGAGGGGTGATTTAGAATGTAGATCTGAGATACCTCTGGGCTCGCTTTTGAATGGCGCTCTCTTTCTACCAGCTCAAATTCTGTATCCAGATGTTTTTCGACAAAAAATCGATCATTACTTAAGCCAACTTATTAAAGCTAACTTTCCTAGAGAAAATATTGATACAAAATCATCTAGCTTCATCCGCCAGCAGATTTCTGTAACAGATGGTTTTTTGGTCAATATGGATGATTGTATTGGTCATTTTAAAGAACGGTTGGATGCGTGTTTTAAATATTCAAAGTCATTAAAGTTTATAAGCTTAAACTTGCTGTATGTAGATCCTAAACCTTCTTTTGTACTTGGTCTTTCTGTTGAATCATTACAACATGCGAGAGAACGCTGTGAAAAACACTTACAAAAATTTTTGAAAAAATTAGATCACGTAGACGGGTTGCTCACCAATTTTAACAAAATAGAATATGGCGTGAATTCAACCTTTAATATTTTTGGAATTTTCATCTTCAAGAATAAAGATCACATCACCTTATCAATGATGGCGTCTCAAATTCAGAAAGTTTGGTATAGCACCTTTAATGAGCTGACATATTATGAAAGAAATAGTTCATACCCAGATCAAATTACAATTACTCATCCTTATGTGCAACGTGTAGAAAATCATCAATGGTCTAATCTTGTGACCGAGGGAATGTTGAGGAAAGATTCTGCACGCTATACTAATTTTGTACGATTTACACTGAATTACATGGCGAATCAGACTAATTTATTTAAGGTCATGGTTGCAGGCAAAGAGTTACCTGGTGGTAATGCACATTACTATCCTGATCCTAAAAACGAACTGATTCCATTTAATACAAAAAGCTTCAAGACAAAGCGTAAGGTTGTAAAAAAGCCTAAAAGTAGCACAATAAATTTTTTCAGTACGATTGCTAAAAAGTTCACTCTGACTCAAATGGTGAAAACAAAATTAGAGGAAATTGAAATCTGTTATGGTTTTTTGGCAAATGATTTGCAAAGAACTTATCCAGCAGACTTTGCATACGAGTCGATCGATTTGCTCTTGAAAGCTGAAATGTTTGTGTATATAGCAGGAGAATGGAAGCAAGGTATTTCTCAGCCAGCGTACGGAGGGACTAGATCTGTAGGAACCGACCTTAATCAGCTATATGAATTGTTCTTTGAATTTGTTGATCTAAAAACACATTTTGATGGCTTAAGTGCAATTTTTGCTAAATATGGCTTTATATTTAGTATTAGAGTCTTAACCCTTTATGTTGCTATCAAATCAATTTTAATCAATAGAGATAGATTTCACACACAGGTCGTATCCCCTTATGAGGAAAGATCGCAACTAATTGATAATATACGTAATATTTTATCAAGAGATTTGGATCAACTTCTAGGGTTTGTAGAAGAGTTACCGAAAAAAGGGTGTGGATCCTTGAATCGATGTAACTACATTAAAAATATACTGATTCCAAAAAATAAAAACAGCAAAGTTCAAGCAACGCTAACTTCCCAGCAAGCGCAAAGTAAAAAAGCTTATCGGTCTTATATAGATTACTGGTCTGAACAAAAAGGCTTTGATGGGACACATATTTTTATCGGATTTAAAGTGAAATGTTCTAATTTTGTTGAAAATTTTGAAGCTATAGATTCTGCAGTCCGTAATTCAATTGATTTACTGAAAAAATCAGAAGGGTCAAAAATCTATGCTTATCTAGGCCATTGGTGTGTTTTTCAAAATGTGGATATTGGGGAAAGAGAGTATCAATTTAAGATTTTATTTTCATTAGACACACACTATGTCGAGTATGACCAGTCCTCAGAAATTTTAGGGCATACTTTTAAGCAGAAGTATTTTTCAAAATTAGAAGCTGTATTTGATAGATATAATCAGAGCTGTGAGGATGACATTGCAAAGGTTGGTATACAAGAAATTCCAATACAATCGGAAATTATCAATTTTAATAATTTACAGCCAGTTAAAGAGATCACAAAAGAAATTGTGTATAAGTGGTTTTATGAAGTAAGCCATAGATTTCAATATTTTATACTTACACCAATTTCCCCCAAAAAAGTTGTGAAAGGAATAAAGGTCTACAAGAAGCGCAAATAGAACTTTATGACTTAACTATCGTAATGAACAAATCTTAAAATCTAATAGCCTTGTCGAGAGTTTAAAAGTTGGATTATGCGGCTAGGCTATGTTGGTTGTTCGTACAATAAGGCGGTTTTTTCTATTATTATAGATAATATAACAACCAGTAAGTATTACATGTATATCTATAAAAATAACAGATAGATAAAGTAGAAATGAATGGACTCCTTGGCTGAATTGACCTGTTGGTTTGTAACTTCGACAGAATGAAATCGTCATTAGATATGTGCTAACACTTGATCAGTTATATATGCCTTCTTTAGATCATGACTTAACTTAAAAAAATAAGTCTATTGCTTAACTATGACTCTAATCATAGTTAAGGAAATTAAAGTGTTGCAATTCGATTTAGATCATCAGGCAGGTGTCATGTATGCCATTCATAACTTTGTTGATGTATGTCTTAATTTTGATATGACGAATGAAGCTTTTCTCTTCAATTTGGAACGCTTATGGTATGCATTTGAAGTGTTTGAACAAGAAGGGGTTGAGTACGCAGCATCGATTAGGGCGTTTATCGCAGTCACTGAGTTTGTTAATAGCCAGCGTGGAATACTCAGTTTTAGTGAATATCTATCAGATTGTTCTATAGGTGAAATTAAGGGGTTAAGACGAATCTTGCATGCGCATCGAGGGCTCATCCGTGAGGATATTACAAGATTTTATAGCCAAAAAGAACGGAATCGAGTTGGTCTACTTGAGGAGTTCGAGGGTGCGATTAAGGGATACTATTCAGTGCTGCTGATTCGAGTTGATCTGAGCTATAGCAAGGATAACCTGAGAGATATTACGGTACATGACTTCTATCAGCATATCGATAAGCTACGTGATGCGATTACTGATAAGAATGGTTGTTTTGATGCGCTGTTGACCTATGCAGTCGCATTGGAGCAGGGCATAACGAATGGGTTTCACACTCACTTGGGATTGGTGATTAACAAGTCAGAACATCATAATGATTATTATATTGCCAAGAAAGTGATTGATAAGTGGAAGGAGATTACATTAGGCAGGGGGAGTGGGTGGAACATCAATCATTCAGATAGTAAAAAGAACTACGAGGGTCAGGGGCGTTTAGGGATTGGAGATACTCGTCGAACGGGGCCGGAACAATGCAATAATGCTTTATGTGCCATTGCGTATCTCAGTGATCCTGAAAAATATGACCAAATGTTATTAGTTAAACTACAAGGACGTAAAACCTTTTATAAGGGGGATTATCAGCATCATGGCCGTCCTATTCCTGATACTGATGCAAATAGGAAAATCAAAGACTGGAATGGTCAAACCGCTTTAGCAAAGCTGGAAAGGGAGAGTTGGTTTAAAAAAATATGAACATACCAGTTCTATGAAGTCAATTAATTCATAGGACAGCACATGAGTCATTCAGAGTTTGAGTTTATTATAGCACCCCGTTTGGAACAGGATGTTTTAGAGTATTACCAAAGGATTCGATTTACCCCAATCCCCGAAGGTGTTGAATATAAGGAGCATCGAAAAAGCATAGATCAGGAGTTTAAACGAAAGCTGTCTGGTTATTTTACGGGGTGGCGTAGAATGATGACGGCCTGTATGAACGAGCATTTATGCTTTTCATTTTGGGTGGATAAGTTCTTTCAGGCTTACTGTAGCGTATTAAGAGAAGAACAGCTCAATCTCTTAGAAGTGACAGCGCATAAAACCTCAGCTTTCTATACGGAAAAGATCTTAAAAAGATTGAGAATGCTGTTTGAAAGTACCTGTTTATCTAAAGAAATGAATAAGCAGAATGAGCGATACGACAAGCGGATTGAAAAGTTGAGAGTGTCTTATTGCAATACAAGCCAGATCTACCCTGATGCTGTAGATTTGAAACTCGAACTAACTTTAAATGAAGTTGGGAATGAAATTAGCGATTTACAACAGTTATATCGATATTTTTTAAATTTCCAA
This sequence comes from Acinetobacter sp. AR2-3, assembly GCF_001878775.1. Taxonomy (NCBI): domain Bacteria; kingdom Pseudomonadati; phylum Pseudomonadota; class Gammaproteobacteria; order Moraxellales; family Moraxellaceae; genus Acinetobacter; species Acinetobacter sp. AR2-3. The sequence goes on along the minus strand of NZ_MJIQ01000019.1, from coordinate 61,956 downwards.
AAAAAATTAGCTACAGCATTTTGGTATAGAACACAGGTGGTTTATCGTTTTTATCAGATTGTGCGGGATGCTGCGCAGCAATGCTACATTATTCATTTTTATCTAACGTTTAACCGATCGCTCTATTCTGACTCTCTTGGATATTGTAATGATATCAGGGAGCGTTGGCTGAAGGTGACTGGATATATGGGGACATGCATGTGTCCTGAAGAGAATCATCAACATGCTAGCTTGGATGCTGAGCAAGCACTTCAGATTGATCGAATTCTTCAAGAAGAAGCACAATGTCCGCTGGGTGCGTTAAATAAAATGCCCGAAAATCAAACGGGACTGTATGGACTTCCGAATAGAATCTGTATTTATCCTAAAACTTTTCAATGGTTTGATGGCGCACCAGTGCGACGCTAAAATTTTATATCATATCCCTTTACTTGCTTGACGCTCTACAACGTGCAGATTATCCTTAGCCTGCTGATCTACATCGTCAGCGGGTTTTGACAGACCCATTAACAAAGACAATATGTGAAATTTCATTTTGCATGTTGTGGACCCGTTCGTCCCCCTTTCTTTGCGGTAGGGCGGAGGGGGGACGCGCTTGCGCGTGCTGGTTTCTTTGTTACCAGTCTGTCAACCCTTCTTCGTTCTGCCACCATCAATTGACAGTGATTTGGCAGGATTCTTTTAAAACAAAGGAGTACGCCATGCGCTTACATCAATACTGTCTTTTATATTTCTCTTTTTTTATATTTGTGCCGATTAGTGATTAGACCTAAGGCTATGCAATCAACAGCATAGCTGTATCGATGACTTTCTAAGAATAAAACTTTTTCAATTACATATTACTGATATGAAGATGACTCTCTCATGCTGTTTTGAGGGCCGTAGATCCGGGTGCTTTACCGTCTAAATACTTCAAAAAAACATAGATGTTCATTCAACCATTCATGACATGGGGGACACTGGTTCTTGTAAAAACTGGTGATACCTATAAAAAAGAGAAAATGATTATGTTTAAAACCTTCCTAAAAACTGCCCTTATTTCATCATTGCTCGCAGGTGCATCTTTCGCGCAAGCAGGTTGGTTCGCTCAAGCGAGTGAATCTTATCTTGTTCAAGCGCGTCATACAGGGAATGGAGTCTATCAATGTCTCTATAAAACCAATCCTGGTAATCGTGGCTGGAAAAATTTTACAGTGACCTTTCAGGGTGGTTGTCCGCGCTTTGTTCACTACAATGCCAATAATGGCCAAGTTACCGTGCCTAACTAAGCGGGTGAGATCATGAATAATAAAACTTTATTAGGCTTGGCTGCAATTATTGCCATGACGATCATGGTCGTGGCTGGTTTTTATTTTAATTCCAAGTCAAATGGCCAGGCAGACACAGTTGCAACCACTGCTAAAGCCAGTGTGCCTCAAGGGGAAGAGGCAGTAACATCAACTATTATTCAGGGTGGTGATGAGGTTACAAACACTGATAAGGCAGATCTTCAAGAGAAGGTCGTAGCACCAGAGAAAAAATCACGGACCCCGGCATTACTCAGTTTTGAATTTGATCTTAATCAGGATAGCACTGGGACAATTGAGTCCATGATTCCTTATCGGGATTTACCTGAGTTTGAACAAGCCAAAATTCGTCAGTATCAAAATTATATTTTTGAGAAGACTGCCAAAGATACAGGTAAGTCTGTGAATGATTTTAGCCTGCAAGAGCGTGGAGCTATGGAAACAGAAGACCCTTCACATAGTGTCTATGTCTATAAATTCCATACTGGCAGTGATTGCGAAGTCCATATGGTCGATATCGATGCCAATACCGGTGATTATCAGGTCAGCTATAACTACTGCTAGAGCTTAACAGGTACAGCTGAATATTGAGTAAAGGACAAATTTATAATGAATATTTTAATTAAACCTATTCTGCTTAGCACTCTCTTGGTCACGGCTGGATGGATGCTATCGGGATGTAGCTCAAGTTTAGACCCGAACACTTTTACCGTCGAACTGAGTGTTGAGGATACGAGTAACTGGTATGCTCAAAATCAAACCGCTACTGTCTTAACGATTCGCTCCAATTCTCCTGATCCTATCGAAGCGAAAAATGTGTCGATCAATAACGGTCAATGTAGCTATGAGGGATATCGAAGAAAAGTTCAGTATCCACAATTCTTTAAGATGGGGCAGGTGTTGAAATTGCAGTTAACAGGATGTGGATATAGCAATGTAGTACAGGTAGATGTTGAAACTGACAAGGGCAATGCTAGTTATAGTTTTCAATAAAGATTAAGCACAAAACCAGTCACAATTGACTTAAAGACAAAACCGCATCCTTCGGGGTGCGGTTTTTTTATGCCTGACCTTCCAGTTTTTTAATAGGAATTGATCTATGTCTTTCATCCATTGTCCTTATTGCCAGTCTGCCAATATCAAGCAGATCGAATCTGGACACCCTCATGAACAGTATTTTGAACAGCTACGGTATTTTCTTTCCCCAGCCCAGATGGCGCTATTCGGAATAAAAATGGCGAAGAAGACCGGCGCTCCACCTTTAGCCGGTGCGATGGTTGGCGTGGTTATCGGTGGCGTGTTGGTCGTGGTCAGTCAATATTATTTTGAACGGCACTATGGTAATGCCATGAATTTTATCTGCCAGGACTGCCAGCAGCATTTTGCCTGGGTAAAGCCTGCTTAATGGGCCTAATCGATAGATCCTCATAGGTCTAAATACGATCTAGCTATGATCTCACAACCTTACATTTTTCAACACATGCTTTCTTCTAAGCATCTTCAATTTTTAAATTTTAAGATTAAGGAATATTAAATATGGCACATCAACTTGAACAAATGGCCTATATCGGTGATACCCCTTGGCATGGCTTAGGTAATCAACTCACTCAAAATCAGTCGATTGAAATCTGGGCCCAGCAAGCAGGCATGGATTGGCGGATTGAATCCTCAAATGTCAGTTACATGGCACAGAATGAACGTGGCCAAAGCATCATCATGCCCTATGAAGAACAGCGAGTGCTTTATCGTTCCGATACTCATGCGCCTCTGTCTGTGGTCAGTCAACGCTATCAGGAAGTCCAGCCGATGGAAATTCTGGAGTTTTATCGGGATCTGACTGAGCAATCCGGTTTTGAACTGGAAACAGCAGGTGTTCTGAAAGGCGGTAAAAAGTTTTGGGCATTGGCTCGTACTGGGCAAAGCACAGCACTGAAGGGCAAGGATGTCAGTAATGGCTATATTCTGCTGGCAACTGCCTGTGACGGTACACTGGCGACAACGGCACAGTTCACCAATATCCGGGTGGTATGCAATAACACCCTAGCCATTGCCCTACGCGGACAAAGCAGCAGTGCAGGTGTGGTGAAAGTCCCGCACAGTACCAAGTTTGATGCGGACAAAGTCAAACAGCAATTGGGCATTTCAGTTCGTGCATGGGATGAACACATGTATGAGATGAAGCAGCTCAGTCAGCGTAAAGTCACCCAAGGTGAGGCAGCAGCTTTCTTTGATGCAGTGTTCAACAATACCAGCATGAGTGTTGCAGATCAGGAAGAGAATATCATTCAGTTCTATCGCAATATTGCTACTCCAAATCCAACTAAAGAAAAGCCTGAACCGAATGGACGTGCCATGACTAAAGTCATGAACATGTTTAATGGACAGGGGCGAGGTGCAGAACTCAGCTCAGCCAAAGATACTGCCTATGGTTTGCTGTGTTCAATCACCGAGTTTGCTGACCATGAACGTCGTGCCATGAGTACCGATCACCGCCTCGATTCAGCCTGGTTTGGTGCAGGTGCTGCGTTAAAGCAGCGTGGACTAGAACAGGCGCTTCGCTTAGTGGTTTAAGTTTCATTTAAGCCAGTGCTATTACAATAATGGTCAAGGGTCATGCAGATGATTCTTCTCCAGTGAAACCCCCCTTTTGCCACATCTCCAGATGTGGCTTTTTTTATGCCGAAAATTTTACAGACCTCACTATTTATAAGGATCAAAGCATGAATCAGATTGCACCGATAAATACCTCTCAACTCCCTCATTTCCCAATTCCGAATGAGATGAATGAATCAAATACCGTAGCTAAACGAACAGCGACAGCCAAACGTTTAGCCAATACTAAAAATATGGATTACCAAGAATGGCTAGAAGTGCGTAAGCAAGGCATTGGCAGTAGTGATGCCGCAACCGCATGTGGATTGAATCCCTACATTTCAATGCTGGAACTGTGGATGATCAAGACCGGTCGAACTCAGCAGAATATAGATGATGACAGCTCAGGCGTTGCACCGTTGTATTGGGGCAAACAGCTAGAGCCATTGGTTGCTGAGTACTACAGTCTGCACACCAATAATAAAGTGAGACGAGTGAATGCCGTGCTTCAGCATCCCGATCCGGATAAGTCGTTTATGTTGGCAAATCTGGATTATGCGGTTGTGGGTAGTGATGACGTGCAGATCCTGGAGTGTAAAACAGCCGGAGAACATGGCGCTAAACTCTGGAGAGATGGTGTGCCTTTATACGTACTCTGTCAGGTGCAGCATCAACTTGCAGTCACAGGTAAACAGGCAGCGCATGTCTGTGTCCTGATCTGTGGGCATGAAACCAAGATCTTTAAAGTCAGCCGTTCTGAATCAGTGATTCAACACATTATTAAGGCAGAGGGTTATTTCTGGGAATGTGTGGAAACGGATACTCCGCCATCTGTAGATGCCAGTGAATCCGCAGCCAAAGCGATTCAGCAACTCTATCCAGCGCATATCCCACTAAGCGTTGAAGATCTCTCGCAAAATGAAAATGCCAACTTGATGTTCGATCAGCTCATCAAAATGAAGGAAGAGATTCAGCACAAGCAGGAACGCTTTGACCAGCTGAAGCATCACATCCAAATGCTGATGAAAGATGCTGAACGAGCCACCTTTGCTCATGGTTCTGTGGTGTGGAAGAAAGCCAAGGACTCAATCAGTCTGAATACCAAAGCATTGCTTCAGCATCAGCCTGAACTCATTGAGCTTTATCCACTTCAGAAGCAAGGCAGTCGTCGATTCAACATCTATACCGACTAAGTCTGTTTCAGCCCATTCAAATAGCGATGCACAAAAAACGTTCTCCGCCCTCCATTCGCTAGGAATAGAGGGCAATACGGTCGCGGCTTTTGTAGCGAGCTATATACATATTTATTGAATCAGGTGATCTACATAAAGCTGGATGATCTGTAAAAAAATCAAATTGAGGAAAATAGAATGATTAAAGGTTTAGCGATTACACCACCAGCTCTAGGGCGTATTAGTATTGGTCGGGTAGTAGAAAAGAATGGAAAACGCCTACCTGAAAAAGATGATCAGTTCACCATTACTTCCCAGATCCAAAGCAAGGAGAGTGGCTGGGTAAAACATCCACTGGATGAACAGCTTCGAGCCAATACTCCCAATCAAAAGCTACGCTCAATTCCTGTCAGAATGATCTTCAATGATCCTGACTTAAACCTACGTGCAGAATACAGCTTATTTGACCGCCAGACTGGACGGCCAGTCTGTGTCGGCAATGGAGAAACCTGCCAGCGTTTAACCAATCAAGGGGTAGAGCAACATCCATGCCCATCACCTGATTTATGTCCTCTGGCACAAGGCGGCAACTGTAAGCCCTATGGTCGTTTACATGTGAATTTGGATGATTCGGATGAATTTGGCACCTTCATCTTTAGAACCACCGGCTTTAACAGTATTCGGACTTTGGCAGCACGATTGAGTTATTACCATGCAGCTTCAGGAGGCTTATTATCTTGCTTGCCTTTGCAACTGACTTTAAGAGGCAAAAGCACCACACAAAGCTATCGTCAGCCGGTGTATTACGTGGATCTGACTTTACGGGAGGGCATTAGTCTGAATGATGCGATTACCCAAGCTAAGCAGATTGATGAACAGAGTAAGCAGGCCGGATTCTATCAAGAAGCTGTAGATCATATTGCCAGACGAGGTTTTGCCAATGCACGGTTTGAAACGGATATAGAGGAAGGCTTAGATGTGCTGGAAGAATACTATCCTGAACAAGAACAGAACCGGGCGGTGGAGCAACAAGCTTCGCCTGAAGAGTTTGTACAGGATATTCAGCAGGGGTTACAGCAAAGTGTAAGAGCTGTGAATTAAGCGAGAGGAGAGAAGATAGCTAACGTTAAATTTTACAGACCAGCTCTATTATTTGAGCGAATAGCCGCTCGCATCAATGATTAGGAGCTAGCCTCATGAATGCGTTTATCGGTCAAACATTTCAAATGAATCAACTCATCAGCATTAAGCAGGTCGTAGAATTTGTCGGTGTGGGGCGTTCTACCATCTACGAGATGATGGATGAGGACTCCCCCTACTATGATCCAACTTTTCCAAAGAAAGTTAAAATTACTCAAAATCGTATCGGCTGGTCAGCTTATGAGATCCATCAATGGATTGAAAGTAAGTTGGCGAGTCGAGAATAAGGGACGCTCTTAGCTCCCTTATTTTTTTATTTTCTTGTAGACTGAAAATGTCTTTTAGCCTAAGTGTCCGCAATGAAAACAATAGACTACTACAATAAACATGCAGAAGAATTTACAGCTTCAACTTTTGAAGTTGATATGGAAAGCCTATATAAGCCATTTTTAGCTGAGCTGCAGGAAGGTGCCAGGATTCTTGACGTTGGCTGTGGCTCTGGACGAGATACTTTAGCTTTTAAGAGAAAAGGCTATCACGTTGATGCAATCGACTACTCAGAAGAACTTGTTAAAAAGGCGACGGAACTTACTGGTATCCAAGTACATCATACAAGTTTTTATGACTTAGCTGACTCTGATAAATATGATGGTGTTTGGGCTTGTGCATCTTTGTTGCATTGTGAGCGAGATAAGTTGCTTGATGTATTGCATAGAATTCATCGTGCATTGCGCTGTACTGGCATTTGTTATATGTCTTTTAAATACGGCACAACGGATAGAGTAAAAGACGGCAGAGCATTTACCGATTTAGATGAAGAACAAGCTCAGGTATTGTTAGCTCAGTTGGATGGAGTTGCGGTAATAAAACAGTGGATCACTGTAGATAAACGCCCTGATCGAGATGAACAGTGGCTGAATGTACTTTGGAAAAAACATGTCTGACTTTATTCCTACGGCGCAGGAACAACTAAAGTTCCTTAAGAACATTCAGCTCATCTTACAATCAGGAAGTTTTAGTAGTACCTATAAATTTGCATTGCTCATTAGCCTTAGCCGATTGGCTATTGAAAAAGGTGAAGACTCAGGTGAGAGCCTATCACTTGAGTATGCTGAGATTGCAGAAAAGTTTATCGAGCTGTATTGGAAGCAGGCTGTACCGTATGTATTTAACGATGCAGGACAACTGATTTTAAATCAGAACAATGGTAAGCAAGCTGCCATTGTAAACCGAATCATCGAGCTTCGGCATAGTTACTCATCTCTTGGGCTGTTAAGACGAGACTCACTGGTATGGTTAAAGCTCGTTAAAGATGTGGCTCGTACTGTAAAAGACATGCCGGTACGTTATCTGCAAAACATCAATGGTCAAAATTTTGAGTTTTTATATCAGCTTGATCGGTGTGGAAAGCAACTTATTCTTCTACCGCAAGTCATGTTTTGCTTAAGGCAATTCAGTGAGATCATTGAAGAGCTGTGTCAGAAACGTTGGATCGACTATATCCGGAAGAATAGCAGCAATGCGTCCATCTTGAATCAATTACCTAATCTTGAACAATTCATGTTTGAGCCGAGTAGAAACCAGTTGAATGCGGTAGCAAATGTATTGGTCGATCTACAGGACTGCAAATGTTTCTACTGTAATAAGCCAATGAAAAAAGGCAATTATGCCGTTGATCATTTTATTCCTTGGTCCATGTATCCATCGGACACAGGGCATAACTTTGTATTGGCAGATTCAAGCTGTAATTCTAAGAAAAGTAATCTACTCGCATCTGATGAGTTTTTGCATAAGTGGAAAGAGCGAAATGAAGAAAAGGATTTGATTATTGTAGATCGAATCTCAGTTCTAGGTTTTTTAACTGACAAAGAGAGATCACATAAGGTAGCAGAGTGGGCTTATTCACATGGAAAAGAGAACAACTATTTAATGTGGAACGGTTGAAAAGGTTGATTGAACCAAACAATCTGGCTTCGACTAACCATTCTCGAATTTCTCTTATCAAGTTATTTCGCTATAATGTTCAACCAATTAAATACAATGCATTATTTAATGATTATTGTATTTTAAAATTTTGATTTTTAAAGGAAGTATTAATGACTAGTACCCAACAACGTGCAGCACTTCATCGCCAGATTTGGCAAATTGCCAACGAAGTACGTGGCGCAGTGGATGGTTGGGACTTTAAGCAATATGTCTTAGGTGCATTATTCTATCGTTTTATTTCTGAAAACTTTGCTCATTATATTTCGGGTGGTGATAAAGACATCAAATATAATGAGATGCCTGATAGTGTCATTACTCCTGAGATTAAAGATGACGCAATAAAAACCAAAGGTTACTTTATTTTACCTAGTCAAATTTTTAGCAAAGTGGTAAAGAGTGCCAATAATAATGAGAGCTTGAATACTGACTTAGCTAAAATTTTTTCAGCAATCGAAAGTTCTGCGAATGGTTATCCATCTGAGAAAGATATCAAAGGTTTATTTGCTGATTTTGACACTACTAGTAACCGTTTGGGTAATTCTGTTCCTGAGAAAAATAAACGTTTAGCTGCTGTACTGAAAGGTGTGGCAGCATTAGACTTTGGTGATGATATCCAAAATAGCCAAATTGATTTGTTTGGTGATGCCTATGAGTTTCTGATCTCTAATTATGCTGCAAATGCAGGTAAATCAGGTGGTGAGTTCTTTACACCTCAACATGTATCGAAACTGATTGCACAGTTAGCAATGCATAATCAAACGCATGTTAATAAAATTTATGACCCAGCATGTGGTTCAGGTTCTTTGCTTCTTCAAGCTAAGAAGCATTTTGATGCACACGTTATTGAAGATGGTTTTTTTGGACAAGAGATTAATCATACGACATATAACTTAGCACGTATGAATATGTTCTTGCACAATATTAATTACGATAAATTTAATATTCAACTCGGTGACACGCTACATCATCCGCATTTTATTGATGACAAACCATTTGATGCAATTGTATCGAATCCACCGTATTCAGTGAAATGGATTGGTTCAGATGATCCAACACTCATCAATGATGATCGTTTTGCACCTGCTGGTGTACTTGCGCCAAAGTCTAAAGCCGACTTTGCATTTGTATTACATGCTTTAAGTTACCTATCTGCCAAAGGTCGTGCAGCAATTGTTTGCTTCCCTGGTATTTTCTATCGTGGTGGGGCAGAGCAGAAAATTCGTCAATATCTGGTCGATAATAACTATGTTGAAACAGTAATTTCACTTGCACCAAACCTATTTTATGGTACGACTATCGCTGTAAATATTTTGGTGTTGTCAAAACATAAGAAAGATATGTCGATTCAGTTTATTGACGCAAGTGGTGAGGATTATTTTAAGAAAGAAACCAATACCAATGTTTTAACAGATGATCACATCAAGAAAATTATGCAGGTGTTTGATCGTAAAAATAATGTAGATCATTTTTCCCAGTCTATTCCTTTTGAGAGGATCAAAGCCAATGATTACAATTTGTCTGTAAGTAGTTATGTTGAAGCCAAAGATACTCGTGAGGTTGTCAATATTGTACAACTGAATGCAGAGCTGAAAAACACTGTAGCTAAAATTGATCAGCTTCGTAAAGATATAGAGACGATTGTTTCTGAGATAGAGGGCGAAGCATGAGTTTTTTAGAAAAGTTGCATGAAGTTAAGGTTGAATGGAAAGCATTAGGCGATATTGGTAGCTTTACTAGAGGAAAAAGATTTGTAAAAACAGATATGACTTCAGAGGGCGTGTCTTGTATTCATTATGGAGAAATGTACACTCATTATGGGGTTTGGGCAGAAGAATCAAAATCTTTCCTTGATGAAAGGTTAGCTAAAAAATTGCGCTTTGCTAATTGTGGAGATGTGATTATCGTTGCCGCTGGAGAAACTATAGAAGATATTGGAAATGGTACTGCTTGGTTAAGTAAAAATGATGTTGTGATTCATGATGCTTGTTTTTCTTACAAGAGTGATCTAAACCCTAAATATGTATCCTATTTTCTGAGAACTAATAGTTTTAAAGAGCAAATAAAAAAGAGCATCTCTTCAGGGAAAATATCTGCAATTAATGAAAATGGATTAAGTAAAGCCTTAATTCCCATTCCGTATCCAGAAAACCCTGAAAAATCTCTAAAAATTCAATCTGAAATTGTGAGAATTTTAGATACATTTAGCGCCATGACCGCTGAGCTGACCGCTGAGCTGACCGCTGAGCTTAGCATGATAAAGAGACAATTCAACTATTATCGTGATCAGTTGTTGAGCTTTGAAGAGGGAACAGGAGACCGGAAACCATTAGGTGAATTGGCAGAAAATCTTGATTCTAAAAGAAAACCAATTACGAGTAGTTTAAGGGATGCGGGGGAAATTCCTTATTACGGTGCCTCTGGAATTGTTGATTATGTGAAAGACTATATTTTTGATGGAGATTTTCTACTCGTTTCGGAAGATGGTGCAAACTTATTAGCTCGGAATACACCTATCGCATTTAGCATTAGTGGTAAAACTTGGGTGAATAACCATGCACATGTTCTAAAATTTAATACTTATGCTGAACGAAAATATGTTGAATATTATTTAAATAGTATAGATTTAACACCTTATATCTCAGGTGCGGCCCAACCAAAGCTTAATAAAAAGAATTTAGAAAGCATTCCTATTCCGAATCCCTCATTCGCAGAAAAAGAAAGAATCGTTGAAATTCTCGATAAGTTCGATGCATTAACAAGCTCTATTACTGAGGGTTTACCACGTGAAATTGAACTGCGCCAACAGCAGTATGAATATTATCGTAATCTATTATTTAGTTTTCCAAAGTCTGAAACGGTAGAAGTCTAATATGAGTAATACTTTAGGGGAAGTTGCTCAGCAACTAAAGGACGCTCAGAAGAAGGTACAGTTAATTTATGCTTTTAACGGGACTGGAAAAACACGCTTGTCACGAGAGTTTAAAAAACTAATCGCGGATAATGATGGGGGGGAGCCTGATGGCCCAACATCTACACGCGAAAAAATTCTTTATTATAATGCATTTACTGAAGACCTGTTTTATTGGGATAATGATTTAGAAGTGAATTTAGAACCTAAACTCAAAATTCAACCCAATACTTATACAGATTGGTTGCTTACCCTCCTGAAAGATCTGGGGCAAGATGGAAACATTGTTAAATATTTCCAACATTATACCAATGATAAATTAACACCGAACTTTAGTGCAGATTTAACAGAAGTTACTTTTACTTTTGAGCGTGGTGATGATGAGAACTTTGGAAATTTAAAAATATCTAAAGGCGAAGAAAGTAATTTTATCTGGAGTGTATTTTATACACTGCTAGATCAAGTGATTACGATACTCAATGTTGCTGATCCAACAGATCGAGAAACGAATCAATTTGATCAATTAGAGTATGTCTTTATTGATGATCCAGTGAGTTCATTGGATGAAAATCATTTGATTCAATTAGCGATTGATCTAGCGCGATTAATAAAATCAAGTGATTCCAATCTTAAATTCGTCATTACTACACATAATCCATTATTTTATAATGTAATGTATAACGAGTTTAGTCGTGCAAATAAATATATATTTCGAAAATCTGAAAGTGACACAATAACCTATAAATTAATGAAACAGGACTATGACTCACCTTTTTCATATCACCTTTACTTAAAAAATGAACTACTAGAAGCTGCAAACTCAGGTGATATACATAAATATCACTTCAATTTTCTACGGAATGTTCTAGAGAAAACATCTACATTTTTAGGTTATAACGAATGGGGTGAATTATTACCAGTTGTTGAGGGGAGTGATTCTGTGAGTAGTGCGAACCCTTATGCGCGAATTATCAATTTGTATAACCATGATAAGCATTCAGCTGATGAAATTAAGGAAGTACACGAAGATCACAAACGAGTATTCAAGTTTTTGGTTGGTGAGTTAGATAAAATTTATAAGGGAAATAGACAGTATTAAAATACTGACTTTAAGGGGTGAATATGAGTAATTATTCAACAGTTGCTGAATCTAACCATTTTATTATTCTTGATAAATATATCAATGAATCTCAAGCACTGGATACTTATCAAACTGAAGCAGATTTAGAGCGTGAACTCATACAAGATCTAACTAATCAGGGCTACGATTTTTTATCCAATATAAATCATGCTCAGGCTATGTTGAATAATGTGCGAGAGCAATTACAGTTACTCAATAATGTGCAATTTTTAGAGAGTGAATGGTCGCGTTTTGTTGAAACATATTTGGATAAATCAAGCGATCGTATTGTAGATAAAACTAGAAAAATTCATGATGACTATATTCATGATTTTGTTTTTGATGATGGTCGTATTCAAAACATCTATTTACTTGATAAAAAAAACATTGCTCGTAACAAAGTTCAAGTCATTAAACAGTTTGAACAAAAAGGTAATCATGCCAACCGTTATGATGTCACCATTTTGATCAATGGTTTACCATTGGTACAAGTTGAACTGAAAAAGCGTGGTATGGCGATCCGTGAAGCATTTAATCAAGTGCATCGTTATAGCAAAGAAAGTTTCAATAGTGAAAACTCACTATATAAATACTTACAACTGTTCGTTATTTCCAATGGGACAGATACTCGCTATTTTTCGAATACCACAGCACGTAATAAAAACAGCTTTGATTTTACGATGAATTGGGCTAAATCAGATAATAGCTTGATTAAAGACCTAAAAGATTTTACAGCGACATTTTTCCAAAAAAATACCTTACTCAATGTGTTGTTGAATTACTCCGTATTTGATGTAAGCGATACTTTGCTTGTAATGCGTCCTTATCAAATTGCTGCAACAGAACGTATTTTGTGGAAAGTTAAAAGCTCATTTGAAGCCAAGAGTTGGAGTCAAGCCTCAAGTGGTGGATTTATTTGGCATACCACTGGTTCAGGTAAAACCTTAACTAGTTTTAAAGCAGCTCGTTTAGCAACTGAACTTGATTTTATTGAAAAGGTTTTTTTTGTGGTCGATCGCAAAGACCTTGATTATCAAACTATGAAGGAATACCAACGTTTTTCTCCTGACAGTGTAAACGGTTCTGAAAGTACGGCTGGATTAAAACGAAATTTGGATAAAGATGATAATAAAATTATTGTAACAACTATCCAAAAGCTAAATATCTTGATGAAAACTGAAAATGATTTGCCGATATATAACAAGCAAGTCATGTTTATATTTGATGAATGTCATCGAAGTCAGTTTGGTGAAGCACAGAAAAATTTAAAGAAAAAATTCAAAAAATTTTACCAATTTGGTTTTACAGGCACTCCGATTTTTCCTGAAAATACATTAGGTAATGAAACCACTGCTAGCGTATTTGGTACATACGACAAGGATAAAAATAGGGGTGCTTTGCATGCCTATGTCATCACCGATGCGATCCGTGATGAAAAAGTCCTCAAATTTAAAGTTGATTATAATGATGTACGTCCACAATTTAAAAATATAGAAAAAGAACAAGATGTCAAAAAGCTGAGTGCTTATGAAAATAAACAAGCTTTATTGCATCCAGATCGTATACGCGAAATTAGTCAGTACATCCTAACTAACTTTCGTCAAAAAACGCATCGTTTACAAGTAGGTAGCAAAGGCTTTAATGCCATGTTTGCCGTGACTAGCGTAGATGCTGCTAAGTTGTATTATGAGTGCTTAAAAGATTTACAAAAAAATAGTGATAAGCCTTTAAAGATAGCGACTATATTTTCATTTACAGCGAATGAAGAGCAGGATGCTTTGGGTGATATTCAAGATGAAAGTTTTGACGTATCAGCTATGAATAGTAGTGCTAAGGAGTTTTTAAGCTCTGCAATTGCAGACTATAACGCAATATTTAAAACGAACTTTAGTGTTGAAACTAAGAGTTTCCAAAACTATTATCGTGATTTAGCTAAGCAAGTCAAAGCTAAAGAAATTGACTTGCTGATTGTGGTCGGTATGTTCTTAACAGGATTTGATGCACCAACATTAAATACTTTATTTGTCGATAAAAATTTGCGTTATCACGGTCTTATACAAGCATACTCACGGACTAACCGCATTTTTGATGCGACTAAAACATTTGGCAATATCGTAACTTTCCGTGATTTAGAACAGCCAACGATTAAAGCTATTCAATTATTTGGTGATCCTAATACACAGAATATTGTTTTAGAGAAAAGCTATGAAGAATATATGGAAGGCTTCACAGATGTATTAACTGGAGAGGCAAGAAGAGGCTATATAGAAGTAGTTAAAGAGTTGGAGCAACGGTTCCCTAACCCCGATGAAATTTTTAAAGAGTCAGATAAAAAGGCATTTGCTAAATTATTTGGTGAGTACTTGCGAGTAGAAAACGTACTGCAAAACTATGATGAATATGCGAGTCTAAAAGAATTACAAACTGTTGATTTGAATGATGCTAGTGCAGTTGAAGAATTTAAAAATAAGCATTATTTAAATGATGAAGAGTTAGGACAGCTCACAGCAATTGATATGCCAGCTGAACGTAAAATCCAAGACTATCGATCTAGCTATAACGATATACGTGATTGGTTACGTAGGGAACGATTAGCGGAGCAAAAAGAAAAATCTACGATTGATTGGAACGATGTGGTTTTTGAGGTTGATTTATTAAAGTCACAAGAAATCAATTTAGACTATATTTTAGAACTTATCTTTGAAAGTAATAAAAAAATCAAGGATAAAGTCGCGTTGGTTAATGATATGCGACGTGTGATTCGCTCAAGCTTGGAGAGTCGATCTAAAGAAAGTCTGATCGTTGATTTTATTAATCATACTGATTTAGACAAGATTGAGGATAAAGCTAGTGTAATGGATTCTTTTTACACTTTCGCTCAAATAGAACAGCAGCGTGAGGTTCAGGAACTGATTCAGGATGAAAACTTGAATGAGGGCGCCACTAAAAGATATATCATGGCTTCATTGAAGAGGGAATTTGCAAGTGAAAACGGCACTGAACTTAATGCGATTTTGCCTAAAATGAGCCCATTGAACCCACAGTATTTGACTAAGAAACAAAATGTTTTCCAGAAAATTTCATTTTTAGTTGAGAAGTTTAAGGGTGTTGGCGGTAGTTTAAAATAAAAATAAGATCTGTTGGCTAACTACCTGTGTTGCCACAGGTAGTTAGCATTAGTGGGTTAAATTGGGTAAAGTTAGAAGTATTAAATATAGAAATATTAGACAATTAGGTAATGGGTTAAACTGTCACCATCTCAAAATGATAGTAAAAGAAAAAAGGTTGTAGCAGGTGTTAGATACAAATGGATTCATAGAGGAAAATATGGATACTAGATCTTACTCAGATATGGCTACAGCTATTCAAAGGTTAAAACTTGATACAAGCAAAGACTTAGACAATTTAGAGTCATTGAAAATTAAATAGCTAATCGAAATACCAGTCTGCTTTTGTCTTCTGAAAAGAGTTGAATAAGCTGGAACTGTCCAATTTAAACCCGATAATTTATAGTTTAATAAGACTATGCAAAAATCCTGCGACCATACGCAAAGAAAGTCGAAATAGAAATTTTATGCTAAAACAGCATTGAATCGCTGTATCTGAGTAAGCGTCCGCTGAATCCCATGCCTATTTTTTAATTTTGGTCGGATTTCCAGCGGTGTGGCAGTAATTCTTCTATTTGGGTCACTTTATGTGTCGGCAGCCTTTTCAGCACATCACTGAGATAGGCATACGGATCCAGGCCATTCAGCTTTGCTGACTGGATTAAAGTCATGATATTTGCCGCTCGCTGACCACTACGCAGTGACCCAGCAAACAGCCAGTTCTTGCGTCCCAAGGCCCAAGGACGCATCTGGTTTTCCACCCAATTATTATCTATAGGTAGATTGCCATCATCCAGATAGCGGCTTAAAGCTGGCCAACGCTTCAGAGTGTAATTGATGGCCTTGGCGGTTGGAGAACTCGATGGCACAGTCAGTTGATGTTGGTTAAGCCATTCATACAGTTGTTGCATCACCGGTTGACTATGCTGTTGTCGGTATTCGCGGCGCTGTTCTGCCGTACCATCGGTCTTTTTCCTGAGTTCTGCTTCTATCGCATACAGTTTCTGAATCAGCACCAATGCCTGTTCAGCGACCTGACTTTTCCCGGTCACATACAGTTCATGGAATTTACGACGTGCATGGGCCATGCAGCCCACCTCAATGACCTGGCCTGATTTAAAGCGTGCTTTATAACCACTGTAATCATCACAGACCAGATAGCCCTGCCAGCCTTTCAAGAACTCTTCAGCATGCTGGCCTGAACGACTATCTTGAAAGTCATAGATCACTGCCTGAACTGGATTGTACTGTGTGGTGGCATAGGCCCAGACATAACCTTTCTTCGGTTTTTTCTCATTCTCACCCATCCGCATAATGGTGACTGGTGTTTCATCTGCATGCAGCACCTGCTGTTGCAGCACCACCTGTTTTAAGGCATTGGCCAGAGGCTCCAGTTCTACACCGCAGCGACCAATCCAGTCAGATAATGTGGATCTGGACAGATCAACACCTGCGCGTAGAAAGATCAGGCGCTGACGGTACAGCGGCAAATGATCGGCATACTTCGATACCAGCACATGGCTGAGCAATTCAGGACTGGCAATACCTTTATCAATCACATAGGCGGGCATCGCTTGCTGAGTCAGGGTGTCGCACTGATCACAGACCCATTTGCCACGGACATGCTGTTCCTTGTAGAATTGTGCCGGTCTGAAATGCAGTTTTTCACTGATATCTTCGCCGATACGACGTAACTGGCAGCCACAACTGCATTGGGTTGATGCAGGTTCATGCTCAATACGGATGGTGTGTAGATGATCTGGCAGCAGTCGACGTTTAGGTTTGTTGACTGTGGCTTTCTGTGTCGCTGCATCGGTTTTATCTGCATTTAATCGTTCTAATTCCAGATCAACGGCTGCGATATCTTCTTCGACCGCTTCGTCCCATAGATGGATTTGTTTTGCGGTGAGATGTTCGTTTTTACTGCCGAATTTATGCTTTTTAAACAGCGCCAGTTCATGCTCGTATTTTTGAGTGAGAACAGAGAGGTGTTGAACTTTGGCATCCAATTCTTGATTTGATTGCGCCAGAGACTGATGCTGCAGAGCCAACTGTCTGGTGAATTCCAGTAGTTGTTCATGGGTCAGTTGGCTTAAGTCAGGCAGCGTATTCATGACCGCAGTATGCCTGAGGTCATGAAGAGAATGAAATAGAACGTTTGGAGGATGGCAGAATAGCCGAGCTTGGTTTAGAGCATCGTGACCACCTGCTGTCGTCCAATGCGCTGCCAGGGCAAACCCTGGATTAATGCCTGTAACTGTTCCGGACTGATCGCCATGCTTTCACCCTGGTGAACCTGCGCCCAGTGGAATTTTCCCTGTTCCAACCGCCGGGCACACAGCCAGATGCCCAGTCCATCATGTACCAGCACTTTCATGCGATGGCCACGTTTATTACAGAACAGGTAAGCACAATGCGGTTTAATGTAGCCAAAGGCTCTCACCACCTGAGCCATGACAGTATCCATCCCTGCTCGCATATCCAGAGGTTGGGTAGAAAGCCAGATTTCATCAATGCTGATCATGTTGCAAGTGCCTTGAGTAATTCTGCTAAAGCAGATATTTCTGATACTTGCCATTTCAAGCCAATTTCTGCTTTTGAGTGGGGTAAAGTAATTTGAACCGTTAACATGTCAGTAGGAGTAGGATCTAATGGTGCAGAGCAAGATAAGGCAATAAATGCAGGTTTATTCGGTAGTGGTGAGCGATCATTCCCTGGCTTACCATCAATTAAGCGAATCCATTTGGATACAAGATTTGTATTCAATCCATGTTGCAAAGCGACCGAAGCAATTGAAACGTCCGGTGCTTTACAAGCCTGAACGATCTGCTGTTTAAATTCAGCACTGTATGTTCTTCGTTTTTTCGCAAGAGATGCGATGGATGTCTGGTTATTTGTAGTCATGAATTTTAGTCCCCACTTGTTTTTAAGTGGGGACTAAATTAAGGCTTATAGGATGAATTCATAAGGTGTGTTCAGCGGACGCTTACGTATCTGAGTAAGTTTGATTTCGATCTTGTTTGCCTTTTTGCTAGGTATATCATGTGAAAAACATATGAAGAAAAAAGCCATTTTGAAGATGGCTTGTTTATCAATTTAAACAACAGAAATGATGAATTAAATATAAACAAACTTAGAAATCTGTCTTGCGTAGTCCACCACTGTTTCAGCCACTTCACCACGAAATTCCTGTTCAGTATAAGTACTGAGTGGGCAACTGACAGAGAGTACCGCAGCCACTTCTTGGCTGGATTGACTATAAATAGGCGCAGCACAAGCGGCCATATCTGTATTGAAATGCCCCCAACTGACAGCAAATGACATTTTACGTACTTCATTTAAACGGGCAAGTAATGAATTGAGATCGCTAGGTGTTCGTTCAGAGAATACTTTCCAGTCATTCATATTTTCATAACGTTTAATAACTTCTGCTTCAGGGAGCTGTGACAAAATCAATTGACCGATGACCGTCGCGTGTGCAGGCCAGCGTGTGCCGATATGTACAGTGCTAGTGAATGGGCCAATCGATTGCACATTGCTAATAAAGACTACATCAGTGTCTTCTAATACAGATAAATGTACTGCAATTTTAATGTGATCCCGCAACGTGCGCATAATAGGTGTAGCCAAATCAGTTAAAGAAGATTTAGATAGGCTGTTAAAACCTAGTTCCATCACATTACTGTTCAACGCATAGGCCTTTTGCGACATTTTTCTTAAATAGCCACAATGTTCTAAAGTATGAATTAGACGGAAGGCACTAGAACGGTTGACCTCAATTTTTTCCGCTATTTCAGAAATAGTCATTTCCTGATGATGTTGATCAAATAACTTTAAAATTGCTAACCCTCGGATCAAACCTGGAACTAGATAACGTTCATCATTACTAGTTTCCGCTTCTTGCTCTACTGGGGCAGTTGTATTAATTGAATTCATTTGCCAAGCTCATCTTTGATTAAGTTTATACCTAATTTAGCTATTTTAGCGAGCAAAAAACAAGATAACAATGTTTATATATAAAACATTTATTTTTAAATAAAACATTGCAAAATGTGTTTTTTTAATATGTATATGAAAAATATAAATTTATAAAAATTGACAATTAAATCGTTCACAGACTATTCTATTTAAATAGTTTTAAATATTAAATATTGTTTTGTATATAAAACATGGAAGATGAGCACATGAACTGGATATCTGTTTGTAACGTGAGTGATGTTGCTGAGGAAGAACCTAAAGCGGTTGAAATCGAAGACAAAAAGATTGGTGTCTTTGTGATCGAGGAAAATTACTTCGCGGTTGAAAATGTATGCCCACATGCATTCGCACTGCTAACTGAAGGCTTCATTGAAGGACTCACAGTTGAATGCCCACTGCACGAAGCGATTTTCAATTTAGAAACTGGTGCATTGGAAAGTGGCCCAGGATGCAGAGATTTATGTACTTACCCAATACGAGTTGAGAACGGTGAAGTTCAGATTCAATTCTAAGGGCTAAGAAAGAAAGGGAAGATTTCACATGAAAGAATTTAATGAAAAACTTACACGATGGATTAATGCAGTTCCTTCTACTGATGCAGGCATCAACAATATTCAAATTCCGGGCAAGGTCGAGCACTTGGTTTGGCAAAACCGCAGCTATGCACCTAGCCAGTACGAATTGGATTTAGTACAGCATCTCATTCAAGCCTTTAGCAATGATGTGACAGAGCTAGATGCTTTAACCGATGCTTTAAATCAGCAAGGGTTTAGAACAGTGGCAGGCGATGTATGGACTACTGAAAGCTTCTCGAAAGAGATGCAGCGTCTAGGCTACTAAGAAAAGGATTTCATTATGACTACAGAAATGAATTTAGAACAATATTTGGATCTCGGTCTGCGTGATCAGTGGTATCCCGTATTGGCAAGTTGGGAAGTGGGTTCAAATCCAGTCGGGATTACTCGTGTAGGCGAAAACATTGTGGTATGGCGCGATGATCAAGGTGCTGTACATGCTTTAGAAGACCGCTGTCCGCACCGCGGCGCACGTTTGTCACTGGGCTGGAACCTCGGAAACCGCGTTGCTTGCTGGTATCACGGTGTGGAAGTGCGTCACGATGGCGTGGTGGAAGATGTGCCTGCAGTGCATGATTGCCCGCTCAAAGGCAGTGACTGCGTGAAGTCTTATCAAGTCAAAGAAATGCATGATGCGATTTTTATTTGGTTCGGAATTGATGATAAAGAAGCACCAGTAGAATTAAGCTTGCCAGAACAGCTTGCCAGCGAAGAATGGAGTTCATTCCTGTGTATGGCAGATTGGAAAGTCAATCATCAGTATGCGATTGATAACGTGATGGATCCAATGCATGGCACTTACCTGCACTGCACATCACACTCGATGGCGGAAGGTGAGCGCACAGCTGAAATGAAACACCGCGCAACCAAAGAAGGCTTTATCTTCGAAAAAGAGGGTCAAACCGGTGTGAACTTTGATTGGGTGGAATACGGTCAGACCGGCGCTGCATGGCTGCGTTTATCGATTCCATACCGTAAAGAATTTGGTCCAGGCGGCGTATTCTGGATTGTCGGCTTTGCAACCCCAATTGATGCGGAAAACACCCGTGTATTTTTCTGGCGCTGCCGTAAAGTTTCTGGCTGGCAACGGAATGTGTGGCGTTTCATGTACCGTAACTATTTGGAAAAATTGCATTGGGACGTACTCGAACAAGACCGTATTATTTTGGAAAACATGGCGCCAAATGCACGCCAGCATGAATTCCTGTATCAGCACGATGTTGGTCTTTCACGCCTGCGTCGCATGATGAAAAAAGAAGCGGAAAAGCAAATCAAGAAAATTACGGCGATGCGTGCTGAAGCGCAAGACGATAACCGTATTGAAATGAAGGATGCTGCCAATGGTTAGCCTGCAAATTTTAGCCGGCAAACGCATTCTGATCACCGGTGCGGCACGCGGCTTAGGACGGGATTTTGCACAGGCTGCAGCTGAGGCAGGCGCTGTGGTGGTCATGGCAGATATCTTGGCGGATTTAGTTTATAAAGAAGCGCAGGCCTTGGCAAAAAACGGCTTGAAAGTTTCATCGGTGATGATGGACCTCAGTGATAAACAATCTATTCAAAACGCGGTGCAAATTGCAGTCGATATTTTGGGCGGATTAGATGGCTTAATTAATTGTGCAGCGCTGGCAACAGGTGTTGGCGGTGTGGATATGATGGGCTATGACGAAGCGCTTTGGGATCGTGTCATGACGGTCAATGTCAAAGGCACATGGTTGGTTTCACAAGCCTGTGTCCCGCATTTAAAGGCTTCAGGTGAAGGAAAGATCATCAATATTGCCTCAGACACCGCTTTATGGGGTGCACCAAAGTTGATGGCTTATGTAGCCAGTAAAGGTGCCATTATCTCCATGACCCGTTCGATGGCCAGTGAATTAGGCCCAGATAATATTTGCGTCAACACCATCAGCCCGGGGCTGACTTTAGTTGAAGTGACAGAATATGTGCCGCAATCACGTCATGACTTATACGTTAATGGAAGAGCAATACAGCGTCAGCAGCTTCCACAGGATATTAACGGTACAGCGATTTATCTGCTTTCAGATCTATCGTCTTTTGTCACCGGGCAGAATATTCCTGTGAACGGCGGTTTTGTATTTAATTAAGGAGCGAGACATGATTACAGGAATTGAAGTCCTTAAATTTGGTGTCGAAAACCGCCAAGAGGCGAAAACCTTTTTAGCTGATTTTGGCTTAAAAGCTGTTGACTCTGATATTGATGGCGCAGATTTATATCAAACTCAAAATGGCAGCAAAATTTATCTGTTTGATCTTGCTGATATACGTTTGCCCGCAGCCATTGAAGCCGGTTCAACACTGCGTGAAGTGACATGGGGCGTTGAAAATAAGCAGGATTTTGAAACCTTGGCGGCTAATTTAGCCAATGAGCCGGGCTTTAGCCGTTCAGCAGAACGTGTGCAGTGTCTTGACCCAAATGGTATGACCATTGTATTTGAGAAAAGTATAACTCATGCATTGCCGCAAGCGAAAACCGAAGGCATTAATCAATTTGGTAATATCCAGCGCGTGAATGCAGCCAGTCCTGTGTATGAAAAAGCAGAACCTGTGGCGATTGGTCATGTGGTATTTTTCACACCGGATTTGGAAACCACACAAGCGTTTTATATTGAAAAAGTCGGCTTCCATTTATCCGATGCTTACCGTAAGCGCGGTGCATTTTTACGCTGCAGTGGTGAGGGTTTTCACCATGATTTATTCCTGCTTTCGATTCCGAATAAGCCTGCTGGCTTAAACCATGTGGCTTTTGTGGTGCGTGATATTCATGAAGTGATTGGCGGCGGTTTAAGCATGAACCGTCAAGACTGGTCGACTTTTATTGGTCCCGGTCGACATCCAATTTCATCGGCATATTTCTGGTATGTCAACTCACCATTGGGCGGTGCTTTTGAGTACTACACCAATGATGATTATTTGACAGAAGAGTGGCAGCCACGTGAAGAAGAACATAGTTTGGAGCTGTTTACTGAGTGGGCAATTGAAGGCGGTTTAGATCATGAAACCCGCCGTCAGATTAAACCCGCTTAAAGCCCAATCAGGATAAGGAGATCAGCATGGACAGGATTGTAATTGTGGGTGCAGGGCAAGCCGCAGGCTGGGCAGTGCATACGCTGCGCCGTCAAGGTTTTGGCGGTGAAATTCATGTGGTATCCAATGAAGATCAGGTCTTCTATGAGCGTCCGCCATTGTCAAAGCAAGTACTGTCGCAGGAAGCGGCAGTTGAAAGCTTGAATTTATTTTCTGCCGATCAGGTCAATGATTTTTCAGTGACTTGGCATAAGCCAGATCACGCTGTAAAACTGGATAAGGCGGATAAAACCGTACATTTGGAAAGTGGAAAAATCCTACCTTATGACAAGCTGCTCATTGCGACAGGCAGCCGTGCGCGTATTCCTGTTTCTGCGTGGTCTAGCATGCACAACGTGTACACCATGCGCGACATTAAAGACTGCCAAAAATTGGCTGAAAAATTTAAGTCGGCAGAGCACATTGCAGTGATTGGCGGCGGCTGGATTGGTCTTGAAATTGCAGCCACTGCACGCAAGCAGGGCAAGCACGTTGAAATTTTTGAATACGGTTCACGTCTTTGCGCACGCAGTGTGAGTCCTGAAGTCTCAGATTATTTAAAGCAATTGCATGAAGATGCGGGCACGGCCACTCATCTTAATGCCACCAAGCTGCATTTGATCGAAACAGCTGATCAGAAAGTCGAAGTTTTTGCTGCGGATATTAAATTAAAGCAGTTTGATTGTGTGGTGGTGGGTGCAGGTGCGGAAATTGCAAAGGAATTGGCTGCTTTAGCTGAACTAGAAGTTAAAGATGGCATTGTGGTAAATAAATTTGGCCAAACATCCGATGCAGATATTTATGCTGCAGGCGATGTGGCGATTCATCCATCACTCGGATACTGCATTCAGTCTTGGGCGAATGCGCAAAATCAAGCTATTTCTGCAGCTAAATCAATGTTGGGTGAGATGACGGCCTATCAGGATATCCCTTGGTTATGGTCAGATCAGTATCAATGTAACATTCAGATTTTAGGGACTTATCAGCCTGAAAAAACTCATCAGGTGGTGATCCGTCAAACCTCAGATACACAGATCAGCTTTTTCTATTTAGATGAACAGAATCAATTGCTGAATATGATTGCAGTGAATGATTCAAAATTAATCAAACTGGCAAAACGATGGATGGCCAGCCAGCGCGAATTGGATCCAGCTCAATTGCAAGATCCAGACTTTAATTTAATGAAATTGAAGTAAGCATTTAAAACAATATCAGCCCATGAATGAAAGGATTTACCCATGGATAATGATGCAAAAACAGGATTAAAGCATTGGACACCCGCGATCATTTTAATGATCTGCGTGGTACTGGCTTTCTTTGACAAAATCAGTATTGCTGTCTTGTTTTCAGATGAGACCTTCCAAAATGCGATGGGCATTGGACAAGACAAGGCTAAACTGGGCTGGCTGATGACCAGTTTCCTGTTGGCTTATGGCTTTTCATCAATGTTTTTAAGCTTTTTAGGCGACATTTTCTGCCCTAAAAAAATGCTGTTTTGGAGTGTGACGTCTTGGGGCCTATTGATGTTCTTGATGGGTTTCACGACAGATTATTCCACGATGATGACGCTGCGTGTACTGCTCGGTTTGGCAGAAGGCCCATTATTTGCATTGGCTTATACCATTGTGAAACAAACCTATACCGACCGGCAGCAAGCGCGCGCTTCGACCATGTTCCTGCTCGGGACCCCAATTGGCGCATTCCTAGGCTTCCCGATAACGGCATTTGTTTTGGCGCACTATGACTGGCACACCACGTTCTTTGTTATGGGGGCATTGACCTTCATTGTATTGATACTGATTGTGTATGGCCTGCGTAACTTACAGCTGAAACGTACCGTGGATTTGGAAGGCGTTGGCAAACGCGTAAATTTCAAAACGCATTTGAGTAATACCAAAAGCTTGCTGGGCAATGGTTCTTTTTGGCTGCTATGCATTTTTAATATCGCTTTGATGACCTATTTATGGGGTCTAAACAGTTGGGTGCCGTCTTATCTGATTCAAGATAAAGGCTTCAACTTAAAAGAGTTTGGCATTTATTCAAGTCTGCCATTTATTGCCATGTTGATTGGTGAAGTGGCTGGTGCATTCCTTTCAGACAAACTAGGCAAACGGGCAATTCAGGTCAGCGGCGGTTTACTGATTGCAGGCATCTTTATGTATGTGATGGTCATTGCGAAAGATCCAATGCTAGTGATTTTAGCCATGTCTTTAAGTGCAATGGCCTGGGGTTTTGGTGTCGCGGCAGTGTTTGCACTGTTGGCACGCATTACTTCAGCAGATGTTGGTGCAACCGCAGGCGGTATTTTTAATGGATTAGGTAACTTTGCTAGCGCAGCAGCGCCTGTAATTATTGGCGCAATCGTGATGCAAACTGGCAGTTTTAATATTGGTATTACGTTCTTGGCAGCCGTTGCCGTGATTGGTTCCTTCTTCTTGGCACCATTACTAAAACGCTACTGATGTTTAAGCGCACTGATTCAAGCGCCGTTTGATGCGGCAAAGAAACAGTACAGCGCACATTAATTTGCCGTGATTCAGACAGCTTAAGCCAAAGGATCACGGACTAACCAAACCTCAATGAGGACACAGCATAGCTTTAAACAAGAGCTTGAATGCTGCAAAAGGAGAAATTCATGTCTGCACAACAATTTGAAACTTGGACACAGCCTGAAGGTCAATCATTAGAAGACTGGATTGGCGGACGCATAGCTCGCTTTGAAACACGTCAATACGATTTTGATGCACTCAAATTTCAAGCGGATTACCACCCGAAATACCGCCGTGCGCAAATGCGTTATATGGGAACAGGCGCTACAGGCGTAGCAAACGATGGCAATACTGTTCCTGCAGAAAACTTTACGTTTTCAACCATGGTGCTACCGCCGCAATGTGAAGGCCCACTGCATATCCATCACGATGTAGAAGAAGTGTTCTTCATGCTGCGCGGTGAAATTGATTTGTTTATTGAACATGACGGTCAGAAGTTTTCAACCCGCTTAAAAGAGCGTGACTTGATTTCAATTCCACCGGGTATCTACCGTGGTTTGTTTAATCCAGGAACAGAAGATGCCTTGATGTGTGTGATGTTAGGTACGGGCAAACCGACCATTCCGAACTATCCGCCTGAACACCCGTTGTCTCAAATCAAGCGTTAATTTTTAGGAAGTGAAGTGATGACTTTAATTGATCAATTGGCACAGTTTGAATTGAAAACCGTTCAATTTGATGGTGTGCAGCAATCTTACCGCGAAGCGGGTAAAGGTAAAACATTGGTGCTGTTACACGGCATCAGTTCTGGCTCAGGTTCTTGGGTCAAGCAGCTGCAAGATTTAAGTCATCATTTTCATGTGATTGCATGGGATGCACCGGGCTATGGGCAATCGGATCGTTTAGCTGCGCAGCCTAATGCAGAAGATTATGCCAAACGTTTAAAAGGCATGTTGGATGCTTTAGGGCTTAACTTAGGTTCGGGGCAGGGTCAAAACAAAATTATTTTGGTTGGCCACTCTTTGGGTGCAATGCAGGCTGCGGCCTTTAATGCGCTTTATCCAGAGGTTATAGAGGCTTTAGTTATTGCTAATGTAGCGCAGGGTTACAAAGACAGTGATGCGCAGAAGCAGCAAGATGTTTTTGAAAAGCGTCCAAAAATGCTGCAAACACTGGGTGCTTCAGGTATGGCGCAATCACGCGGACCGCACCTAGTGGTCAATGCTTCAGCCGAAGTGCTGGCACTGATTGATGCAGTGATGCAAAACATCGATTTACAAGGTTTTACTGATGCTTCGTACCTCCTGGCCTACGATGCAATTCAAAGTTATTTACTGCCAGCACAACAACATGTACATGTCATCAAAGGCATGGTGGATGGCATTACCCCACCGCAAGATATTCAAGCATTGGCGGATCAGTTCCAGCTGAAGCCATGCTACGAAATTGTCGCTGCAGGCCATTTAAGTTATCTGGACCAAGCAGAGCAATTTAACCAAATTTTATTGTCGCTTAATGACGCACGGATGTGAGATAGGAAAATGAGCTTCCAATTAGAAGGCAAAAAAGCAGTAGTCACCGGTGGCTCATCTGGCATTGGCCTGGCAACGGTAGAGCTTTTGGTCGCGGAAGGTGCACACGTCGCATGGTGTGGCCGTGATGAACAGCGTTTGAATGAATCAAAAGCGCACATTTTATTGCGCTACCCAAATGCCAAAGTTTTGACTGTAACTTGCAACGTTTTAGACAAAGTTGATGTTCAAAAATTTGCCGATCAAGTGCAAAACGAATTTGGCGGCGTCGATATTTTAATTAATAACGCAGGCCAAGGCCGTGTTTCAAATTTTGAAAATACAGCTGATGAAGATTGGCTGAAAGAAGTGGAGTTGAAGTATTTCAGCGTGCTGCACCCGATCCGCGTATTTTTGCCGGCCTTGCAGCAGTCCAATCATGCATCGATTACCAACGTGAATTCTTTACTCGCGCTGCAGCCAGAACCGCACATGATTGCGACGTCATCTGCACGTGCAGCATTGCTGAATTTAACTCACTCATTGGCGCATGAATTCTCTAAATACGGTGTTCGTGTGAACTCAATTTTATTGGGCATGGTGGAATCTGCACAGTGGAAACGCCGTTTTGCAATGCGTTCAGATCAAGAACAAAGCTGGGAAGAGTGGATTGGCAATATTGCCAAAAAACGTGGCATTCCAATGGAACGTTTGGGTAAGCCAGAAGAACCAGCGCGCGCTTTAGTGTTCTTGGCATCACCAATGGCATCGTACACCACAGGCTCAGCCATTGATGTGTCTGGCGGCTTTAACAAGCATTTATAAGGTGAGCGTATGAAACAGCTGATGATGATTGGTTTTGGCGCAATGGCAAACGAAGTTCGTACCCATTTGCCTAAAGACCTTGAGTTGAAATGGGTGGTGGTGCCTGAGCGCAGTATTGAAAGCGTACGGCAAGAAGTGGCTGCTGATGTTCAAGTCATTGCCGATATTGATGATTGCAAGGGTACTCCAGATTACGTGATTGAAGTGGCGGGTCAGGCTGCAGTGAAAGAACATGCAGCAAAAGTGCTGGCAAAGGGCTGGAACATCGGTTTGATCTCCGTCGGCACATTGGCCGACAGCACTTTCTTTGAACAACTGCAAAACACGGCTGAGCAGTCTGGCGCGCATATCCATTTACTGGCAGGCGCAATTGCAGGCATTGATGGTATTTCGGCTGCCAAAGAAGGCGGCTTGGAAAAAGTTACTTATAAAGGTTGCAAGAGCCCAAACAGCTGGCGCGGCAGTTATGCAGAAAAATTGATTGATCTCGATCAAGTGACAGAAGCTACGGTTTTTTATACTGGCACAGCACGTGAAGCAGCGCTGTATTTTCCAGCCAATGCCAATGTCGCGGCGACTATTGCGCTGGCAGGCATTGGTTTAGATGAAACCATGGTTGAATTGATGGTTGATCCGAACATTAGCCAAAACAAACATACTATTATTGCCCAAGGGCGGTTTGGCCAAATGAGTATTGAAATGATGGGGGTGCCTTTGGAGAGCAATCCAAAGACCTCCACATTGGCAGCATTGAGCGTCATCCGTGCGTGCAGAAACAGCGTAGATGCGATTCAGATTTAAAGGGATTGGGTGAATGTCATGGTAAAAGAAATTTATATTGCAGGTGAATGGCGTTTAGGCCGCGGCAACGTGATTCAAAGTGTTTTTCCCGCAGACAATTCAGTCAATGCGGAAATTTCAACCGCAACGTTGGAAGATGTGGAAGAAGCGATTACAAAGGCCGATCAAGCTTGGCGTAAGCCTGAGTGGCGCAACTCTTTGCCGCATGAGCGCGCAAAAATTTTATACCGCGTTGCAGATATTATTGAGGCTCGTGCAGATGAATTGTCTAAACTGCAAACCCGTGACAATGGCAAGCCTTTAGCGGAAACACGTGCCTTGGTCATGAGTGCAGCAGCAACGGCGCGTTTTAATGCGGCAGCATGCGAAACTTTTAGTGAGGAATTGACTACACAGCGTGCACAAGATTTCTTGACCATGAGCGTGCATGAACCTGTAGGGGTAGTCGCAGCCATCACTCCTTGGAATTCTCCAATTGCCAGTGAAGTGCAAAAATTGGCGCCAGCCATTGCAGCCGGCAACGCGGTGATTTTAAAGCCAGCCGAAGCGACGTCATTGATTGCCTTGGAACTGGCCAAAATTTTTGAAGAAGCTGGCTTGCCGAAAGGCATTCTGAGTGTGCTGGTTGGGCGCGGTTCAGTGATTGGCGATGCCATCGCTCAGCATCCATTGGTACGCAAAATTTCGTTTACAGGCGGTACATCAACTGGCCGTCACTTGGCGCATATTGCAGCGGAAAAGCTGATTACAACATCGTTAGAATTAGGTGGAAAATCGCCAACGATTGTCCTGCCAGATGCAGATCTTGAAATTGCAGCCAAAGGCATTGTTTACGGTATTTTCAGTTCAGCAGGTCAAGCGTGTATCGCAGGTTCGCGTCTGTTTATTCACGCTTCAATTTATGACGAATTTTTAAAACGGTTAGTAGAAATCACTGAAGGCTTACGTGTAGGGCATCCTGAACAGCCCAATGTGCATATGGGCTCATTGATTAACCAAAAACATTTGGAATCTGTACACCGTTATGTGGAATTAGCAAAAGCCGAAGGCGGTACAGTGGTGACCGGCGGTGAAGCAATTACAGACGGCGAATTTGCCAAAGGCAGTTTTTATAAGCCAACCATTATTACGGGTTTGAGCAACAGCGCACAAACGTGCCAAGAAGAAATTTTTGGCCCTGTACTAGTGGTCATGCCATACGACAACGAAAAAGATTTATTTGAACAAGCCAACGATAGCTGTTTTGGTTTAGCGGCAGGCATTTGGACAGAAAGCTACCGTAAAGCATGGAAAATTGCCCGCTTGCTGGAAGTCGGTACGGTATGGATTAACACCTATAAAAAATTCTCCATCAGCGCGCCATTTGGCGGCTTTAAAGACAGCGGTATTGGCCGTGAAAAAGGTCGCCTCGGCATCCTGTCTTATATGCAGCAAAAAAGTATTTATCTGGGTTTAAACGAGCAAGCCAATCCATGGTCGGACTAGCAGCTGAACACCCATAAACAACGAATTGAAAAAATTAAGGAAAGAACAATGACTGAACGTGTAAATGTAGGCGAAGCAATCGCTCGAGTATTAGAACAGCATAATGTAGATAGTATGTATGGCGTGATTTCGATTCACAACTTACCTATTGCCGATGCTGTTGGCCGCCGTGAAAAAATGCGTTTTGTAGCCGCACGAGGTGAAGCTGGTTCTGTCACTATGGCAGATGCACATGCGCGTTTTAAAGGTTTAGGTGTAGCATTGACCAGTACGGGTGCAGGTGCTGGTAATGCAGTGGGCTCACTCATTGAGGCAATGAATGCTGGCAGTCCAGTATTGCATTTAACCGGTCAAGTAGAACGTGAATATTTAGACCGCGATGCCAGCTTCATTCATGAAACTAAAGACCAGTTAACCTTTTTAAAAGCATCAAGCAAAGCAGCTTTTCGTATTACTAACCCGGACAATGCAGTAGGTGTAATTCGTGAAGCGATTCGCATTGCAACTACTGTTCCTATGGGTCCAGTGAGTGTGGAAATTCCAATTGATGTGCAAGCTACTGAGATTGATTTACCAGCCAACCTTGGTCCAGTAAAAGCCATGCAATTGCCGCAAGCGGATGATGTTGAAATTGACATGATTGCAGATGCATTGAAGAATGCTAAACGTCCATTACTTTGGATTGGTGGCGGAACTTTAAATGCTGTTGCGGAAGTGAAAGCGCTTGCTGACTTGGGTATTCCAGTGGTGTCTTCAACTCATGCTCGCGGTGTATTGGCAGATGACCACCCACGCAGCTTACGTGCATTTCATAACTCTGTAGCCGTTGAAAAACTGATGAAAGAGGCGGATTTATTCATTGTTGCGGGTTCACGTCTACGCAGTAATGAAACCAAAACCTATTCGGTAGAGTTCCCTGAAAATATTATTCAAATTGATGCCAATCCAGTTGCGCAGCAGCGGAACTATAAGGTTTCACAATTTGTCTGTGCAGATACTAAAGATACCTTTGCACGTGTGATTAGCTCACTGAATGGCGCAAGCAAAGTTGATGCTGCCTATGATGCAGACATCAAAGCTGCGCGTGAACATGCAGTGGATGCACTGCGTACGCAAATGGATCAATACGCATTGATTTGTGATCACCTACGCGCTGCATTACCAGAAGACGGTATTTTTGTTCGTGACATCACCATGTCAGGCAGTACATGGGGTAGCCGTTTATTCCCTGTACAAACACCGAATAAAAACATTCACTCATTGGCTGGTGCAATTGGCCTTGGTCTTGCACATGCGATTGGTTCATCTATTGCCAATCCTGACAAAAAAGTTGTGGGCTTAGTGGGTGATGGCGGCTTGATGCTGGGTATTGGTGAAATTGCCACGATGGCACAAGAAAATACCGACATGGTGCTAATGGTAATGAATGACGGTGGTTATGGCGTCATGCGCGGCATTCAAAATAACTACTTTGGTGGTCGTCAATACTTTAACGAACTGCATACACCAGACTACCGTTTATTGGGCGAGTCGATGGGGGTGAAGAGCTGGAAAGTAGGTAGCGCAGAAGAGTTTAAAACCGCAATTCAAGAAGCCATGGATCTGAACGGTCCTGCAGTCATTGAACTGGATATGAATGCCATTGGTCCGTTGAAATTTGCAGGTCCACCACAGAAAAAATTGTACTGATTCATCCCAATAGGATCAATAAAAATTTAGCGCAAGATTTAAAGCAATATTGCTTTAAAAAATATTTAGAACAATGCAATGGTGCAATTTCCCAACAGGGGGATTGCACTCAGCTTTCGTTAAAGGATTACAGACCTCGGTACAGTAGACCGAGGTAAAACAAAAAGGTGAGTGGATATGCAAACAAGGATTGAGCATGATTTGCTGGGAGCTAAAGAAGTACCATATAGTGCTTATTATGGCATTCATACCCAAAGAGCATTAGAGAATTTTAAAATTTCCAATTTAACGGTTGGGCAATCACTGCATTTTATCCGCGCTTTAGGTTTTGTGAAAAAAGCTGCAGCACAAAGTAATTTTTATTATGAAAAAATCACTGAGCAGCAGCTGAATGCGATTGAATATGCAGCCGATCAGCTGATTGAACAGCCGCAGCAATGGGCGGCGTCATTTCCAATTGATGGCTATCAAGGCGGGGCGGGTACATCGGTTAATATGAACTGCAATGAAGTCATTGCCAATATCGGTTTGGAATACTTAGGTGAGCAAAAGGGCAACTATGCGATTTTGCATCCGAATGATCATGTCAATAAATCACAATCAACCAACGATGTCTATCCGACAGCATTGCGAATCAGCCTGTATCACCGCATTGACGATTTACTGCTGGCGTTGGGCAAATTGATTCATACCATTCGAGGTAAGGCTGCAGATTTTAAATATGTGCTGAAAATGGGCCGAACTCAGCTACAAGATGCCGTACCGATGACCATGGGACAAGAGTTTCAGGCTTTTGCAACCTTGTTGCATGAAGATATGAAGCTGATTAAGCAAATCCGTGAATTCTTGCTGGAAATTAATTTAGGTGCGACCGCGATTGGTACAGGCGTGAATACACCAGATGGTTATGCATATTACATTACAGATCGTTTAAGTGAGCTGACCGGATTGCCGTTAAAAGGTGCAGAAGACTATGTCGAAGCGACCAGCGATTGCGGCGTATTCATTTTAATCTCAAGTACTTTAAAACGTTTGGCATGCAAATTATCTAAAATTTGCAACGATTTGCGCTTACTCAGTTCTGGCCCGCGTACTGGATTGGCTGAAATACGCTTGCCGGAATTGCAAGCCGGCTCATCGATTATGCCAGCCAAAGTCAATCCAGTGATTCCTGAAGTGGTGAACCAAATTGCCTTTAAAGTCATGGGCAATGATTTAACTATTAGCATGGCGGCCGAAGCAGGACAGCTGCAGCTGAATGTAATGGAACCCGTGATTGCTTTGTCGCTGAATGAGTCGATTGAGCTGCTGCAGCATGGCATCAGTAGTTTGGATGAAAAATGCTTTGCAGGCATTGCGGTAAATGAACAGCAAGCATATGACATGGTGATGCGCAGTGTAGGGATTGTGACCTTGCTTGATCCGATCCTTGGGCATGAGCGCTGTGATGCTATTGGCAAACAATGTATCGCCGAAAATAAGACTATTCAAGATGTTGTATTGTCTCAAGGATTGATGACAGAAGACGAGCTGAAACAGGTCTTTTCATTTGAAAATTTAATTTCGGAAGTTCGCAGCATCGAAGCGCCGCTACAGGACATTGCTTAATCGCAAATCAAAGTTCGTGCCGGTGAAACTAAATTTTTTAGCTGAAATTTATTACAAACAAAGTTTTGTATACAAAATATAAAAATAGGGAAATGAAATGAATAAAACCATATTAACAGCAGCAGTTATGTTGTCTTTGAGCGCAGCTGTCGTTAGTGTCCAAGCCAAAGATGATCCATTGGAATGGAAAAGCGAAGATGGTACACAGTCATTGAAAGTGGGTGGAGTCTTACGTTTCAATCATCGTTATGAACAGTGGGATGCCAGTCTTAACCGCGGTGTAGGAAAACTAGATTTTGATATTTTCCGTTTAGATTTAAAAGGTAAATCTGATGATGCTTACTTGAATGCCAGCTATCTTGTGCAAGATCAGGAAAAAACCTCCATTGAAAAGGCATATGTAGGCTACAACCTGAACAAGAACAACAGCATTGAAGCGGGTTTTGTCTATAAACCTTTTGCGCTTTATCCTTATCCACAAAATGGCTGGACTTACCACATTCCGTTCTTTTTAGGTTATGGCAACAATGCCGCGCCTGGAGTGAACTGGAATTACAATAATCCTGAGTGGGATATTAAAGTTGGTTATTACCCGCGCATGTTGGAAACCAATCTGCGTTACTCACCAGAAGCTGCAACCTATGATGATCTTTCAGAAAATCATTTGCCTTTCCAAGCGGCCTATCAAAACGAAAAGCAGAATCAGCTGAATACGCGTATTGTGCGTAAATTTGGCGATGAGAAAATCGGTAAACATGAAATTGGCTTATCGGGTTCTGTAGCTCAGTTGCATAATAAAACTACGCGCGATGATGGGAGTTATTATGCAGCGGGTTTACATACTAACAGCAATTATCAGCGCTGGAATTTGCAGTCCTCCATGATTCATTATCAATATGACGCTGAAAATCCAGAAGGTGTAAATAACGATATGACGCTGATGGGGGCAAATGGTTTAACGCCAGCATATTTTATTGCCTCAGAGGGTACAGTTGCCAGTCTAAATTTAGCCTATACTTTGCCAGTGCAGAATATGGGAAAATTAAAAGCTATTCGTTTTTATAATGATTACAGCTATTTAGACAAAGAGCGCAGTGACTGGGCAGCATCGCAAATGAATACTACAGGAGCGATGTTTATTGCTTCACCGTTTATGGTTTGGGCGGATTATACTTGGGGTAAAAATGCCAATATTATTGGCGGTGCAACTAATGGTACAGGATTTACTTCAGCAACATCGGAAAATAGTGAAAAATGGATGTACCGAGTGAATTTAAACATTGGTTTTAGCTTTTAAGTTAAAGTGATTATTTTAAATAAAATCAGTTATTTATTAAGAGTAAGTAAAGGAGTTAACTCCTTTACTTAAATACCTAGAACAATCTGATATGGTTTAAATCCTTCTAGTACAGCATCTGCGACCAATTGAATAAAAAGCTCAGTCTTTCCATAAGCCATCCATTGATCCAAAGCCTTGTAATAAGCCAATCGATTTTCTACAGTGATGACACAAGGTGGGTAACCAGCTTTTAGCAATTCTAGATTCATCAAAAGACGTGATGTGCGACCATTGCCATCAATAAACGGATGAATACCTACAAAATCCGCATGTACTTTAGCTGCACGTTCAATGGGATGAAGTTTATGTGCTTCCAAGTTATACCAATCGACAAGTTGAGCCATCTTGTCATTCAATAATGTATAGTCGGGTGGGGCAGTAGTAGCACCTGAAATCAATACGTTTTGCTGGCGATAACGTCCTGCATTGTCATCATCAATATTTTTTAGAATGAGCTGGTGGATATTTCGAATCTGCCATTCAGAAAAATGTTCTTCCTTTCTAATAATGTCTTCAACGTAATAAATGGCATTTCTATGGTTAATTACCTCGAAATGTTCTCGTAATGCTTTGCCACCAACAGTTATGCCTTCTAGTACAACTTTAGTTTCTAATAGAGTAAGTGTATTGCCTTCAATAGCATTGGAATGATAAGTCCATCGTACAATAAGGTCTTCTTGTAAATTTTTGACAATTGACGGAAAGAGAGGGCGATGTTGATCTAATTTTTTCTTTAAATTATCAATAGTTTCAAACATAACCTTATCCTTCAATTTGTCTTAGTCGATAATACATGAAAAAAGAAATATCAGAAATGTAGTGATATATCATTACATTTTGTACTGATTTTAAAAGTATTAACTGGACAGCTTCCAGTATTCTAGACACAAGACAGCCTTATTCTGAAGATACATTATTGTTCATTTCACCCATACATCTATGGC
Source organism: Acinetobacter sp. AR2-3 (assembly GCF_001878775.1). Lineage (NCBI taxonomy): Bacteria > Pseudomonadati > Pseudomonadota > Gammaproteobacteria > Moraxellales > Moraxellaceae > Acinetobacter > Acinetobacter sp. AR2-3. Next base: position 26,317 of record NZ_MJIQ01000019.1, on the reverse strand, counting down.
ATGTTGTAGATGACCAGTTTTGACATAAAGCGTTGCGCCTGATGGACCTGCCTGAAATTTAGCAGCACTATTGATGGGAAGACGGACCCATGAACCTGCTGGATATATTTCAGTGCCGCAAAATAATTGACCTTTGATAATTAGCAACTCAATCCCTTGTTCTGATTTCTCTACGAAAATTTGATCAGGTTTTAGCTTTTCTAAATAGGTCTGCTCATGTTCCGATTGAAATAACGGGCATATCATCCGATGTTCGGTAAGCTTCCAATTCGCTAGCTCATGGGTATTAATCCGGGTTGGTTCTCTCTCATGTTCAGTCATTTGCATCAGTTTCACAAAGATTAAACAACCTGCTTTACTGGAAACCCGATGAGTTGAACGATGGGGGTTACGTAAATACCAGCCTGCTGGATAATCATCTTCAGCATTCTCGGTAAAAATGCCTGACAAGATGAGGACTTCTTCACCCAAAGGATGTTGATGTTCAGGAAAGGCAGATTCTGGTGCGTATTTCACAAGACTACTTGCACGTGCTTTCTCATCGCCAATACGATCAAGCATCATTCTATCGACTTCACCTCCTGGAGATTTCACCCAATGGTAATCTTCTGGTTTGATGATGACGGGTTGTGAGAAGTCGGCATGAATAAACATAATGCTGTCCTGTAATGAAGAAACCTAAGTATTTTAACGAGAATGCATAGGTTTATTTTAAAAGAAATAGCGATTAGTTAGCTCACTGTTTCAGAAAAGATAAGCATGTTAATAGCAGATATTACTCACTAAGCTATGAAATATTAATATTTTAGAGTTTAATCAACTGTGCTTTGTTTTTACATCAATGAGGAATGGCATGAAATATCAACCGCCTTATACGATCACCTCTAAAATTATTCACTTGATTGCACAAATTAGTGAATCAATAGGGCGTTTGACTGCATTAACCCAAATCCAAGATAGCCTTAAATTGCGAAAAGCCAATCGTATTCGAACGATTCAAGGGTCTTTAGCAATTGAAGGGAATACCTTGAGTACAGAGCAAGTCACCGCAATCCTGAATGGCAAGACCATTATCGCTCCACCTAAAGAAGTGCAAGAGGTACGTAATGCCCTAAAGGCATATGAAGAAATTCAAGATTGGAATCCTGATCAAGAATCGCATTTGCTTAAAGCACATCAAATATTGATGACAGGACTGATTGATGAGGTTGGACAGTATCGCCATAGTGGTGTGGGTGTGATGTCAGGGGATCGGGTCGTGCATATGGCTCCGCCTGCGAATCAAGTTCACCGTTTAATGGGAGAATTATTGCATTGGTTGGCTGAGGGTAATGAGCATCCATTAATTCAGAGTTCAGTATTTCATTATGAATTTGAGTTTATACACCCATTTGCTGATGGCAATGGGCGGATGGGGCGTTTATGGCAAACTTTAATCTTAAGCCAGTGGAATCCTATTTTTCTCAACATCCCTGTAGAAAGCTTGATTTATCAAAACCAAAAAGCTTATTACAATGCACTGCAAGCGAGCACATATCGTTCAGATTCTGCACCTTTTATTGAGTTTATTTTGCAGATGATTCTAGATGCAATACTTAGTTCTGATGCCAGCGATCAAGATACCGCTCAAGCTAACGTACAAGTTAGCGATCAAGTTAAACGTCTCATCCAGAATATGGAGCAGAAAGAATATAGCTTAACTGAGCTTATGGCTCTATTAGACTTGTCCCATCGAGCCACATTCCAAAAAAATTATTTAACTCCAGCATTAGAAGCAGGTGTGATTGAACGTACCCTTCCTGATAAGCCTAAGAGTCCTAAGCAAAAGTACAAATTAAAAAATTGAACTGTACTGAAGTTGATGTGATTATTAATATCATAACGAGATAATTGAAATGTTATAACATTACATTTATTTTTAGGTGTAATTTGCTGCTATAATGCCGTACGCCACTTCAAATCCTGAATTAGTATTTGAACAAGATTTATAAGTGATTCAATACACTAAATCTGACGTGGGTCAAAATTGGGTCAATGAATTTTTTTATTCAATAAAATGGCTTTAAAATTAGTGGGTTAGGTTTTGAGTTCAATTGACGCCACCTCCACCAAAATTCTTGTTATAAATCAGCCGCTTATTTAAGTGGCTTTTTTATTGCCTAAATTTTATAAGCGATTTAAAAAATCAAATCAAAACTAGAGCGAATACGCTCAATCAATAAATGCTTCGACTCTGACAAATGGGTATTTTTACGTACCATCAATTGGGTTTGAGCCGTGTTGCACAGTTCGGAATCAATAGTTAAGGCAACGGCCTGACCTTCTTTAACTGCATCTGCGATATCTGCATAGCGCATGGCGGAAATCCCATGTCCAGCCACCACATAATTTTTTAAGGCATAAATAGAATTGGTGGTCAGGCCAATATTCAGGTTCACTTGTAAGCGTACCATTTCACTGTCGAGTAGCTGACGAAAACCATGCCCTACGGGCATTAAGGCAAATTTATAGGCTGAAATTTCGGAAAGACAAATGCGATGCTTGAGCTTGGCAAGAGGATGACCGGCAGGAACAGCCACAATAAAAGGTTCTATTTTATGGGCAATAGTGCTGATGTCTGTATGAAATGGGGGATTATACGCCAGTCCAATATGCGCCAGGCTGTCCACGATATGTCGTACCACATGTTGGGCACTCATTAATTCTAACTGGATTTCAAGATTTGGATATTTATGATGCACATGTCGAAGTACATCATAAATCATGTGTTGCATATAACTTTCACTAGAAACAATGTTCACTTTGCCGAGTTGAGAAGATTGCAGCTGAAATAAACTGTCAAATAATTCATTTTCACGATTTTTATTTTCCTTGAAATACTCAAGTACCAGATAGGCAGCTTCAGTCGGAATAATATGCCGTCCCTTACGTTTAAATAAGTTTATTTTTAGTTCAGATTCAAAGAGTTGAATCTGTCGGCTCATGGCAGACTGTTCGATATTCAGGATGTCTGCTGCTTTACGCATCGAGCCAAACATCATCACCGTATAGAAATAGCGTAAACGCTTTTCATTGATTCCGTTCAGTGGCGCAAGGAATTGCAAGTTTCTGTCCATAAAAACTCTGATGCTTTTAAAGCATCAGTATGCCTAAAAAATTACATTGTTATCAAGTCAGGAGCATGCTTACATGGGTTTTGAACAATAAGAAGATCTAGATAAAAAGGAGTTTTAGATGGATTTAATCACCTCCCGTCAACAACGGTTAGACCAGATTTACAAGAAAGTAAGCTGGCGCCTGCTGCCATTTTTATTGCTGTGTTATTTCTTTGCTTATCTGGACCGGATCAATATCGGATTTGCCAAGTTGCAAATGCAGCAGGAGCTGGGCTTTAACGATGCAATTTATGGCATGGCAGCCGGCATATTCTTTTTAGGTTATGTCCTGTTTGAAGTGCCAACCAACCTGTATTTTGAAAAAGTCGGCGCCAGAAAAACCATTACCCGCATCATGATTTTGTGGGGCCTGACCTCCATGTCGATGCTATTTGTCACCACCCCGCAGATGTTCTATGTCTTGCGCTTTTTACTAGGCGTATTCGAAGCCGGTTTTGCCCCGGGCATGATTTTCTATCTGACCTATTGGTATTCCGGTGCACGCATGGCACGTGTCATGGCGATTGTCATGCTGGCCGGGCCGCTTGCTGGCATGTTAGGCGCACCGTTATCGACACAAATTATGAGTACTTTCCATCAGATTTATAATCTTTCTGGCTGGCAATGGTTATTTTTATTAGAAGCTGTGCCGACCGTGCTGTTGGGCTGCGTAGCGTACTTTTATTTAACTGATCATCCCTCACAAGCAAAATGGCTGTCCCAAGAGGACAAAGCCTTATTGGTGAAAGAAATTTCCCAACATCAGTCTGCCACTGGTCATAGTAATTTTAAAGCGGTATTAAAGGATCCTTGGATTTATTTCATGGCCTTGGCCTACTTCACCATTATCTGTGGGATCTATGCGATTGGCTTCTGACTACCATCTTTACTGAAGTCGGGCGGTATCCAAAATTTGCAGATGATTGGTTGGCTGGTGGCGATTCCATATTTATGCGGTGCAATTTTCATGATCATTTTTGCCCGCAGCTCGGACAAATGGCAGGAACGGAAATGGCATTGTGTAGTGCCGACGGTATTGGCCTGAGTCAGCTTGATGTTGTCGGTGATGAGTGCGAATTTCCTGCTGTCCTTTATTGCGATCTGTACCGCAACGGGCTTTATGTTTAGTGCCTATACCATTTTCTGGTCAATTCCATCGAAATACTTAAGCGGTAGTGCGGCAGCAGGCGGAATTGCCCTGATTAACAGTATTGGATTACTCGGTGGTTTTGTCAGTCCAAATATTATGGGCATAGCGCAATCAATGACCGGTTCCATGCTGGCAGGCTGGTTCACGATTGCTGTGATCATGATGCTCGGTGGCGCTTTCCTAATTTATGCCTTCAGACTGAAAAAGCAAGCTGCACCTCAGCAAACAACACGCGCCGCCTTAATCGTCGATAAATAATCAATACGTAGCATAGGAAGGATTCAGGATATGAAGAAAATCATCATTGCGGGCTTTCAACATGAAACCAATACCTTTGCCCCGACCAAAGCAAGCTACGCGGATTTTGTCCAGGGTGGGGGATTTCCGCCGCTTAGCCGCGGCGCAGATATCCTGAAATTTCGGGAACAGAACATTCCGATTGGCGGTTTTATTCAACAAGCGGAACAATTCGGGTATCAACTTTTACCGGTGATCTGGGCGGGCACTTCACCTTCAGCGCATGTAGAGCAGGACACTTACCAGCGGATCTGTGATGAAATTATTGCAAGCATCCAGCAGCATCCGGCAGATGCAGTGTATCTGGATCTGCATGGCGCCATGGTCAGTGAACAGGTGGATGATGGCGAAGGCGAATTGTTAAGACGGGTTCGTGAAGCAGTCGGGCCGGACATTCCGGTAATTGCCAGTCTGGATTTCCATGCCAATGTCACGCAAGTGATGTTTGCTCATAGTGATGTGCTGATTTGCTATCGGACCTATCCGCATGTAGATATGGCTCAAACCGGACAACGCTGTGCCCAACTGCTAGATCAAATATTCCGGGGTAAAAAGCTGCATAAGCAAATGTATAAGCTGCCGTTTTTGATTGCGCTGAATGCACAATGTACCGAGCTGGAACCTACCCAATCATGCATGAATTTACTGGAACAGCTAGAGCAAAATAATTCTGTCCAGATGAATTTCACGCCGGGTTTTCCGGCGGCAGATTTTGAGGAATGTGGTGGTTGTATCTGGGGTTATAGTGAAAACGCTGAGCAGTTAGATCAGGCCATGCAACGCTATATCGCCCATGTGCTGCAACAAGAAACGTATTGGAATATGGATTTTTTATCACCAGATCATGCCGTGCTGCAGGCACTTCAACTTTATCAACAGCATCATTCGACCAGACCCGTGGTGATTGCAGATACTCAGGATAATCCGGGAGCCGGTGGTGATTCGAATACGACCGGGATGCTATCGGCGCTACATCGGCATCAGGTTAAAAATGCACTGATTGGGCTTATTGTTGATCCTGCGGTGGTGCAACAAGCCTATCAGCTTGAGCTTGGTCAGCATTTTTATGCGAAATTGGGCGGAACATCGGGTATTGCGGGGGATGCTCCATTTAGCGCTAAATTTAAAATCAAAGCCTATAGCGATGGAAAATTCAGCTATGGCGGACCCATGATGCATGGCGTCGAGGCGGATATCGGCCCGAGTGTATTACTGGAAATAGACGGTATTGAAATTGCAGTCAGTTCCTATAAAGCTCAGTTGCTCGATCGTAATATGTTTAGAATTTTTGGTATTGTGCCTGAAGATAAAACGATTGTCGTAGTGAAAAGCTCGGTACATTTTCGTGCAGATTTTCAGGACATGGCTGCTGCCATTTTGGTCGCGAAAGCGCCTGGTGCCATGAAAGCAGACCCGAATGATCTGCCTTGGCAAAAGATTGATCCTGATAGACGACTCGTGCCGATGGGCAAAAGTCTGGCGCAACGTGATCAGCCATTGCGTCGTACGGTCTAACATTTAACTAATATCCAATTAACACCCAAGCGATTGAACAGGCGAGCTCTATCATGATCTAGCCTGTTTTTTAATGAAAGCTCCCATTCCTTGAACTCAAGAGAAATTTAATACAATTTTCTGTTACCTGATCCCGTGTCTGGATCTGCCAAAGATGGACTAGTCTGATATCAAACAGGGCTAGCTAAAAAAAGCGGACAGGAATTCAATATTCTTTTCAAACTCAACAAAATACCTATAATTCCAATTAGAAACTTGTTGTAAATTAAACCTTAGGAAAAAAACAAATACAGTTTTGACTTTCTTATTTCAAATTAGACGAATCAATCGGAGATTCTCATTGCGCGCTGCCCGCTATAAAATTTTGCTCATTATCGTATTGCTACTGGCAGTAGGGTTTGCTCTATTTCGCTGGTGGCAGGGGCCAGTGGTGCCTAGTTATACGCTGAGTGCCATGCCGCTGGTACAAAATGTTGTTGCGACCGGACGTGTTGCGACAGTCTCACGTGCCCAGGTAGGTAGTGAAATTAGCGGTGTGGTTCTGCAACGTCTGGTGCAGGAAGGAGATCAGGTTAAACCAGGTGATCTGCTGGTGGTATTGAATTCGGATGAATTGCTGGCCCAAGTCAGACAGGCCGAGCTGGCATTGACTGAATTGGCAAGCAGCCGACGGCCACAGGCTGCAGCAGAACTGGCCAGTGCCAAAGCCCAGCTGGAGCAGGCCAGCCGAGAAGCAGCACGTAGACGTAATGCAGAAGCCGGCATCCTGTCGAGGGAAGAAGTCGAACAGGCTGTGGAAGCGGAACGAGTCGCGCGCAATAATTATGAGACAGCCCGGGTAAAAGCAACAGCATTGGCTGCGGGTCAAGTCGAAGAAGCATCGCTTCGGGAACAACTGGCGGTGGCACAGGCTCAACTGGCCAAAACCAAGATTCGGGCTGCGGTCGCCGGTACAGTATTGACACGCGATGTCGAGCCGGGTGATCTGGTTCAGCCGGGACAAACTTTATTTACCATTGCGTTAACAGGGAATACAGAAATCCGGGTGCCGCTAGATGAGCGGAATTTACCGCAACTGGCCTTGCAGCAAAATGCCACCGTGATTAGCGATGCCTATCCGGATCAGTCTTTCCCGGCCCGGATTAACTTTATTGCACCAAGTATCGACCCACAGCGAGGTACGGTAGAAGTCAGACTTACTGTCAATCCCGTGCCAGATTTTTTGCGTCAGGACATGACGGTATCGGTGAATGTCGAGACGGCCAAACGAGCACGGGTACTGGCTATTCCGAATGATGCTTTAAGCAGTATCAAAGGAGATAAGGCCGTGGTGTTAATGGTACGTGATGGAAAAGTACAGCGTCAGCAGATTACTTTAGGCTTGCGTGGCCTGGCCATGTCAGAAGTGAAATCCGGCCTGAGCGAGGGCGATCAGGTGCTGGCAGATGGCGAATCTTCATTGGAGGATGGCACCAGAGTTCGCTTAAAACCACAACTGAGTTCATTACAGAATTCTGCTGATATGGCCAATAGTAAAAATGAATTACCGGTGAACTTCGATTGAAAAATTTATTCGGGCGGCTCTGGATCGAATGGAAAATCGCGGTCAGTTTTTTGCGTGAGGGTTGCGCGCAGTCCATCATGATCACCATCGGGGTCGCCGTGGGCGTGGCAGTAATCGTCTTTATCACCGCTTTGATTCAGGGGCTGCAAGCCAATATTGTCGAACGAACCTTAGGTACACAGGCACATATTCGTCTGTTGTCACCGGATGAAGTCAACCGGATTGTGTCACCTCCCGCCGGGACCGTGCAATTATTGCAGGAAGACAAACGGGCACAGCGCCTGCGTTCGATCAACAATTGGCAACAGATTACTGAAACGCTGGATCAGTTACCTGTACTGACCGCTGTCTCGCCGGTGGTGTCTGGGCCGGCCTTTGTGCAACGGGGTGATGCGATTGAATCCGTGGCCTTGGTCGGAATGAATTTGGAGCGTTATCAGCAGATCATTCCATTAAAAGAATATTTAACCAGTGGCCAGTTGCGGGTTGGCGCGGATGATGTACTGATTGGCAGTCAATTGGCCAAAGACCTCGGTGTTCAGGTCGGCAGCAAGTTGCGACTGGATACTGGCCAACAGAATAGTGCCTTGGTGAATATTGCCGGTATTTTTGAGCTGGGTGTGCGCGAACTGGATGCGCGCTATGTCTATCTGGATCTTAAGCAGGCACAGTCCTTACTCGGCCTGCCAGGCGGAGTAACGGTGATTGACCTGACCATTGCCAATATTTTTGAGGCAGACCAAGTTGCAGCACAAGTCGGACGCCTGACCTCATTAAAAGCCGAAAGCTGGATTGAAACCAATGCCCAGCTGATGAATGCCATTACCGCACAAAGCCTGTCCACCAATATGATTATTGTCTTTGTCGCAATTTCGGTGGCTTTCGGGATTGCTAGCGTCATGTCCGTTAGCGTGGTACAGCGCACCCGGGAAATTGGTATTTTGCGGGCGACAGGTGCGACCCAATCGCAAATCCTGAGGGTTTTTCTGTTTCAGGGTGCAATCTTTGGCTTGCTCGGTTCAGTGCTGGGCAGCATAGTCAGTTATGGTCTGGTGTGGGTATTTAATAATTTTGGGCCAGGATTATTCTATATTCCAATTTCGATTGAACTGGTGATTTTGGCGCTATTATTGGCGACATTAACCGGCGTACTGGCGGCAGCGGTGCCATCACACCGGGCCGCGGCACTCGATCCGGTGGAGGCGATTCGTCATGTCTGAGCAATCTCAGGAAGTCCTGTGTCTGGAAGCGCTACGAAAATCTTATAATATTGGCCAGCCCAATGAAGTGGAGGTCTTGCATGGCATTGACCTGCGTATTGATCGTAACGACTTTGCTGCACTTATTGGTCCTTCCGGTTCTGGAAAAAGTACCTTACTGAATATTCTGGGACTGCTGGATAAACCAACGAGCGGCGAGCTGTACTTGTTGGGACAAGCTACCAGTGCGATGGATGACACCGGCCGTACGGCGCTGCGCGGCAACAGCATCGGGTTTGTATTTCAGTTTCACCATCTGATTCAGGCGTTTAGTGCATTGGATAATATTCTCATGCCTTTAATGATGGCGCATGGCAAACCAAATCAGCAGGCAATGCAACGCGCACGTGATTTACTGGCGGCAGTGGGACTGGAAAAATTTGCCGAGCGTAAACCGAATGAATTGTCCGGAGGACAGCAGCAGCGGGTGGCCATTGCCCGGGCCTTGATTACTGAGCCGGCATTATTATTGGCCGATGAACCGACAGGTAATCTGGATACCCAGACCGCGGCTGATATGTTTGAACTGTTTCGTAAAGTGCATCGTGAACGCGACTGCGCCGTACTTTTGGTCACGCATGATCCGCGCCTGTCCGCTACTTGTGATCGCACCATTAATCTGGTCGATGGCCGGATTGAAAGCGATTCGAGCAATTCTCCTGAAGATTAAGCTGTACTGCAAGGAGCCAGGAGGGCTAATTTTTTGAAGCGATAGAAAAGATATTTCAGATTTATAGCTTTCAAAAAATGATAGCCATATCTGAGATTGAAATAATCTGGAAACAACCTGTTTGTTAAAAAAGGATGTACGCGATTGCCTACATCCTTAAAATTTTACAGTTGAATTCTAATGATTGTGTTTTTCAGGTTGATCTAATCAATGAGCGCCGGTAAATCATACCTATTGAAAGCGTCAGGATGAAACTGAACTTAATGGTACTACCACAAGTTTGCGCTTCATCCTTGCATAAGCCCGATCTCAAAGATTCAATCCGACTTTATTGTTCCAGATTACTTCTCAGCATCCAGGCGGTTTTTTCGTGTACTTCCAGTCTTTGCGTGAGAATGTCAGCAGTCGGCTGATCATTGGCTTCTTCAATGATCGAGAAAATACTTCTGGCAGTACGTGCCACAGTTTCATGCGCATCTACCAGTAAACGTATCATTTCTTCGGCTTTAGGCACACCTTCGACTTCTTTAATGGAGGTAAGTTTCACAAACTGTTTATAAGTACCGGGTGCTGCAAAACCCAAAGCCCGAATACGTTCAGCAATGACGTCCAACGCATTCCACTGCTCGGTGTATTGAGTCATAAACATGTTGTGCAGGCTGTTGAACTGGGGGCCGGTGACATTCCAGTGGAAATTATGAGTCATCAAATACAGGGTATAGCTGTCTGCTAAAAGTCTGGATAAACCATCGACAATTTTGGCGCGATCATCATGCGAAATCCCGATATCAATTTTCATTGCTTTAGATTCTTTTTTAGAAGAGGCCATGCTCTTACTCCTTCAAACTTAACGCGATACGGTGTATTAAAATAAAGTCGGATGTATCTGAAGCCCGAGCCAAGAGATGAAATGATCTCTATGACTTTGTATTTGATCTAACAGGCTAAGAGATTTAAGTGGTTATAAGTTATAGATATTATATCAATATAAAGGCAGGAAGTTTAGTCATTATGTATAAGCAGGACGCGGGATTGTAACTATTTAAATCTGTCAAATTTTGACTATACTTCAGCGGTAGCACGTTAATTTCTCATAGCAAATTGAACTTCTAAAAAGTCCTAATCATTTCAGGATTGAAACATCGTTTTGGGTTATGACGCTTATTTGTGAGCAAGATCACATATCACCATACTGAATCTTTATTTCGAAATATCTCTGTGAAATTTTAATATTTTATTTTAAATAAATAACTTAGATAAAAATTTAAATCATAAATAAACCCGAAATTTATAAAAAATAACACAATGCTGCCTTAATTAAACAAGGCACTACAAACAATAATAAATCTCTTTCTCAAATGCAGTTATGTTAGGACACAGGCGAAACCAATAACAATATTCCCAGAAAAGCAAAAATGCTTCGAGTCAGCATATTCAGAAGAAATGTGAGGCTGATACAGGATCGGCTGTAGCAGATTGACTTGCGGGATGATTTTGATTCGGTAAGCCATGCAATATATAAGCTCAAGCGACTTTGAGATAGACCAAAAATATCTGAACTAAACTCAAGCTCAGCAAGGAATACATCATGAAAATTAAGGCCAATAGCCCCGCGACTGGTAAAGACGGTTTAGACAAACAAAATACCAATAAAAAAAGTGAACAGCTCGACGCATATCGCAGTGATGCGACCGAACAGGCACTCACTACCAATCAAGGGGTTAAAATTTCCGATAACCAGAACAGTCTCAAGGCAGGCGTTCGCGGTGCGACCTTGATCGAAGATTTTATTCTCCGGGAAAAAATTACCCATTTTGACCATGAGCGAATTCCAGAACGTATTGTGCATGCCCGCGGTGTCGGCGCACATGGCTATTTTGAGGCTTATCCGGGGAATGAAAAACTGACCAAGGCAGGCTTCCTGACCAATACCAGTGTGCAAACGCCAGTATTTGTGCGTTTTTCTACCGTACAGGGACCACGTGGTTCAGCAGATACGGTACGTGATATCCGTGGTTTTGCCACCAAGTTTTATACGGATGAAGGTAACTTCGATCTGGTAGCGAATGATGCGCCGGTATTCTTTATCCAGGATGGGATCAAGTTCCCGGATTTTGTACATGCAGTCAAACCTGAACCTCAGACCGAGATTCCTACCGGTGCATCTGCACATGATACTTTCTGGGATTTTGTTTCTTTAGTGCCTGAATCTGCACATGCGGTGATGTGGGCCATGTCGGATCGGGGTATTCCGCGTAATTTAAGAGCCATTCAAGGCTTTGGTGTACATACTTTCCGTTTTATCAATGCCGAGAATAAAGCGGTTTTTGTTAAATTCCACTGGACGCCAAAACAGGGTCTAGCCCAACTGGTCTGGGATGAAGCACAAAAACTGGCGGGTAAAGATCCGGATTTCCATCGTCGTGACTTATATGAAGCGATTGCCTCCGGTAACTATCCGGAATGGGAGTTGGGTGTACAGGTCGTCCCAGAAGAAGATGAGATGAAGTACGACTTCGACTTGCTGGACCCAACCAAAATTATTCCGGAAGAACTGGTGCCGGTGACGCCGATTGGCAGAATGGTGCTGAACCGTAATGTCGATTATTTCTTCGGTGAAACCGAGCAGGTGGCATTCTGTCCGGGACATATTGTGCCAGGACTGGATTTTACCAATGATCCATTATTGCAGGCCCGTCTGTTCTCTTATACCGATACTCAGCTCAGCCGTTTAGGTGGTCCAAACTTCCACCAGATCCCAATTAACAAGCCGGTTTGTCCATTCCACAATAACCAGCGTGATGGTTTACACCAGCGTATTGTACATACCGGTCAAGCCAGTTATGAGCCGAATTCGATTGACAATAACTGGCCGACTGAGACTCCGCCAGCCGAACAAGGCGGTGGTTTTGAAAGCTATCAGGAGCGTATTGATGGACACAAGATCCGTCAGCGTAGCGAATCATTCAGTGATCACTTTAGTCAGGCCCGTCTTTTCTACCGCAGCCAGGCACCACATGAGCAAAAGCACATTGTCGATGCCTATGTCTTCGAGCTGAGCAAGGTGGAGCGCAAATATATTCGTGAACGTGAAGTACTTGAAGTGCTCTGCAATATCGATCTGGACTTGGCACAGCAGGTTGCTGACCAATTGGGTATTGAAATTCCGGCAGAGAAAATGGCGGCAAAATTGCCAGAGGTGCAGGTTTCACCACGTTTATCTTTTGAGGCATTTAAACCTGAAGATATTAAGGCACGCAAAATTGCGCTATTGGTGCACGACAAGGCCAATGAGGCCAGTATCAAAGCTGTTCAAGCTTGGGCAGAATCAGAAGGGGCTGTGGTCGATGTACTGACCCCAAAACCGGGCCCGGTACTGGGTCAGCAAGGCGAGGTGATTCCTTCCGATGGTATGCAAAAAGCAGAACCATCCATTGCCTATGATGCCGTGGTGATTGCTGACGGTGATAATTACGATGTGGTAATGAAAGACGGTGTGGCGACTCATTATCTGCTGGAAGCCTACAAGCATTTAAAACCAATCGTGTTCCTGGGTGATAAAGGCAAGCTGATTGAGGATCTGCGCTTGGTTAGCGATGAAGGAACTCTGGCAAACGGACAGTTTGCAGCAGTACAAGATAGCTTCAAGACTTTGATCCTGAACCATCGTGTCTGGGCGCGTGAAGCGATTGCGGAAGCAATTCCTGCCTAAACGATCCAATTTATGTTAGAGGATAGAGGCTCCGGCTTCTATCCTCATGGTTTCAAAATGGATGAAGAGATGGTGAGACCGGACGTCAAAAAGTTGTTAGCACAAGCACAGCAAGCCAAATGGAGCAGAGAGCAGGATATCTATCTCATTGAACATAATCATTTGCCTTTAACTGAACTGATGCAGCAACTCTGTTTCAATGAAGAAGAGATTAATGCACGGCGTAAGATATTAGGGCTGACCACACGTTTAAAACAAATGCGCAAGCTTTCTCATTAACTGACTTTACAAACAAAACAAATTTATCCGTATTTTATGAGGAACCGCATGCATGAACCTCGGTTCAATATTACAACGATTTGAAAATTCTCCTCTGGAGCTACAAGAAAAAATTCAGCACACTTTAATGGAACTGGTGGCGATTTCCGACCAGGTGCCTTATCCCGCTTCTGGAGCAACCTTAAAACGCTGGCAGATGCTTAGTCAGGTTTCGGCAAGCAATTTGAGCCTGGGCAAACTGTATGAATCGCATTTAGATGCTTTAGCTATTCTGCATGAACTGAATATTCCGGTAGAACAAAAAGGCTTATGGGCAGTATGGGCGGCAGAAGGCGGTCCCAAACCTTTAACATTGCAAGCAGGAAAGCTAAGCGGAATTAAGCCCTGGTGTTCTGCATCGGTCTGGGTGCAACACGGTCTGCTGACTTACCGTGATGAGCAGCAACAATCCCAATTACTGATTCTAGATTTGTCACAAGAAGGCATTCAGCATCATCAGGATGCCTGGCAGGCAGTGGGCATGCAGCATACCTTGACTGCCCGGCTGGAACTGGATCATGTTGAGGTGGGAAAAGTCGCAGCTCCAAATGCCTATCTGGATCGGCCCGGATTCTGGCATGGCGCCGCAGGTGTGGCCGCGTGCTGGTATGGCGCAACCGTGCGTTTGGCTGAATATTTAAGGCAGACGTTCTTGCTCAAACCGCATGCCTATAAAGCCATGTATCTTGGTGAAGTTAGTCGGGAGCTTTTAGCGACACAGTCCTTATTTTATCAAGTTGCTGCATTGATTGATCAGCAACCGCAACACGCACATGAGTTAAAGATTCGTAGCCTACGTGCTCAGGTTGAAGCGACGGCTTTAAATGTACTGACTCATGTAGGTAAGGCCCTAGGTGCTGCGCCGTATTGTGAGCATCCGCATTTCGCCCGGCTTGCAGCAGATCTTCCGGTATTTATTCGTCAAAGTCATGCCGCATTTGATTTGGAGCGAATTGGTGAGCTGACTGCACAGGAGGAACAATTATGGACGTTATAAGACATGAGATTGTAGGTGATCGTGTCATCCATGGTGAAGGCACACGGCTCGAAGAATGGCGTTCCTGTCAGATCCTGCAACAGATGCCGGAGTTCGATATTCCTCAGGTTATTCCCCTAGATGCAAGAGTCTGCATCATTGCCCCTCATCCTGATGATGAAATTTTGGGCTGTGGAGGCCTGATTCAGCGTCTGGACAAATTGGGCTATCAGATCGTACTTTTTGCCGTTACCAATGGGACAGCCAGTCATCCCGGCTCTAGTCTGTATACTCCCGAAGAGTTGAACCAGATTCGTCCTGCTGAAACGCGAGCAGCTTTAGAAGCGTTACCTTTAAAACAGAATATCTTGCGGATCGCTTTAGATATTCAAGATGGCAAGGTGGCCGAACAGCGGGATGTGTTGCAACAGCATCTGCAATCTTATCTGCAACCGAATGATGTGTTAATTAGCACATTTGTTCATGATGGACATCCAGATCATGAAATTACGGGGCAGGTCACACAGCAGCTGGCCACTGAACTTCATTTGCCCTGTATTCAGGTCTTGATTTGGGCATGGCATTGGGCAACACCTGGAGATACCAGAATTCCCTGGACCGTCGCTCATCAACTCAAATTAACTGAGGAAGAATTACAATATAAGTCTCGAGCTGCGCGGTGTTTTAAGAGCCAGATCGAGCTTGATCCGACGATAGATCAATCACCGATTCTGCCAGAGCAGGCATTACAACGTATTTTACAGCCCTGGGAGGTGTATCTGTATGAACAGTAAAGCAGCCTATGATCAGGAATATTTCGATGCCTTATATGCACTGAATCAGGGAGATCCCTGGCAATATGAACAGCGTTGGTATGAACAGCGCAAACGGCAGATTTGTCTGGCGATCTTGCCGCACTTGCAGTTTGACTCCGCGATTGAGATTGGTTGCAGTAATGGCATCTTTAGTCAGGAACTGGCGCGGCGGACAAATAGCTTAATGTGTCTGGATGCCAATAATACTGCGATCCATTTGGCGCAGCAGCGTTTACAAGCTTATCCGCATGTACAGGTGTTACAGCGGATCGTGCCAGATGATTTGCCCGAACAGAAATTTCAGCTCATTGTCGTCAGTGAGATTTTATATTATTTGAACCCGATTGATCTGCAACAGGTGCTGACATGGCTGCATACTGCACTGGAACCGGGCGGATGTATCTTGAGTTGTCATTGGCGCGCGCCAATCTCGGGATTTAGCCTAAATGGTGAAGATGTCCATCAGTATCTCAAAGCGCATTTAAACTATACACATCATTTAAGTTTACAGGACTCCGATTTTTTAGTGGATCTCTGGCTAAATACAGCACAATCCGTAGCAGAGCAGGAAGGCTTAAGATGAAAAAAATCGGTGTGGTGATTCCGGCCTGTAATGAAGAAGCCTATATTGAACGCTGCTTGCTGGCTTTAAAATCAGCACAAACTTATTTTTTTCAATACTTTAAAACAATGGAAAATCTTCCTGAAATCCAGATTCTCGTGGTCTTGGACCATTGTACTGATAGTACCGCTGCTAAAGTTCAGCAAATGAACATTCCAGCTATCAGTTGCAACTTCCGAAATGTCGGTAAGGCACGCCATTTGGGGATTCAGCAGATGATCGAGCAAGGTTGTGATTGGATTTGCTGCACCGATGCGGATTCTTTTGTACAGTGCGACTGGTTTCAGGTGATGTTACAGCATCAACCCACCGATGCGATTTGTGGTGTGGTCGAGCTGGATCAATGGGATCATTTAAGCCGGAAAACCCGTCAGGCTTATCTCCGACATTATCAGGACAGCATGGGACATCGGCATGTTCATGGCGCAAACCTGTGTTTTAAAGCTTCGGCTTATATACAGGTCAATGGGTTTCAGCAACTGGACTGTCATGAAGATGTCGATTTCATCCGTCGTTTAGAAAAAGCTGACGCGCAGATTGTCTGGTCGAATCAGCTGAGAGTCACCACCAGCAGTCGTCTTAGCTCAAAAATTGCCGCAGGCTTTGCACATTTTCTACAAAAACTTGAGCTTAAGCAGGCCGCGGAAAAACCGATCAGCCTATGCAAATAAAAGCATAAAACTATAAATTTTATACAATCAGATACTTGTAAAAAATCTTAAAATTCGGTTCTAAAAACTATTCCATTTAAATTTATTCTGTTTATAATTCACGCAAATTCAGCCCCGCATACTTATATATTTCAACTATAAGTCTGTGGGGTTTTTCTATGGATGATCGGTAATGGATGCCTGAGCCTTCTTTTTTGGTAATACAATGTTCAATCAAACACTGCTTTCTCGAATTCAGTCTCCATCACCATATCTATGGCAGAAAATAGCGACTGCGTTGTGCTTCTTTAGCTTGGGCTTTAGTACTGCGGCTTGGGCACCCTTAATTCCATATGCACAGCAGCGCCTGTTATTAAATCATGCTGATTTTGGCCTGTTATTGCTGTGTGCCGGAATCGGTTCAATGCTGGCGATGCCGCTGGCCGGCCGACTGGCCAATGCCTTGGGTTGCCGTGCTGTTTTGGCCGTAATTCTCAGTGCATTTTTATTTATTTTGCCTGCTCTGGCTTATAGTCCGAATCATTTAATGATGGCAATCAGCCTGTTTTTCTTTGGTGCCAGTGCCGGGGCTTTGGGCGTGACTGTCAATATTCAGGCTGCACAGATTGAGAAAAAACTCGGTAAAAGTTTAATGTCAGGTTTTCATGGAGTGTGTAGTTTAGGTGGTCTATCAGGCGTACTGGGCATGACCATGTTAATGGGACTTGGCTTGGCGCCTTTAACCGGTGCGGTGATTGTCAGTGTGATTTTGCTGCTTATTGCCTTATTTGCTGTTCCTTTGAGCTTGGGCGCTGAGCCTAAGACAGCGGTAGAAGAAACATCATCAGAACAACCTGCGAAAAAAGCAGCACCGACCTGGGCAATTTTAGGTATTGGTCTGATCTGTTTTGTGGCTTTCCTTTCGGAAGGTGCAGCTATGGACTGGAGTGGTATTTATCTTGCTACTGAGTTCAGCCTGCCTGCGGCGCAAACCGGTCTGGCTTATAGTTTCTTTGCTGGTTTGATGGTACTGGGACGTTTTAGTGGACACCTGATTATTCAGCAGTTTGGTGAAAAAAATACGATTCTCTTAAGCGCACTATTGGCTGCAACCGGTTTATTAACCGTAGTCTTTGCGCCAGTCTGGCAAGTGGTGTTGGTCGGCTATGCGATTTTAGGTTTAGGTAGTGCCAACATTGTACCGCTGATGTTTTCCCGTGCAGGACGTCAGAAAACTTTGGCTTCACATGTGGCATTGTCTTATGTATCGGTATTTGCTTATACAGGTTCATTGATTGGACCGGCATTGGTCGGCTTCGGCAGTGAAATCATCGGATTGAGCTTAGTATTTAGCGTCATTGCGATTGGTCTATTGAGTATTGTGATTTTGAATCATCTCACTGCAGACCCAAACGAAGTACAACAAAGCGAAGAGATTGTGGCTCCTCTTCAAAACGAAACACCAGCTTAATGCTGGTGTTTTTTTACTTAAAAATTTAGGCATGTACACTGAACTGGTTTGAAGCTCCTGCAGCCACGGGACGATAGATCCGCAAGCTTTGTGAGTTTTTCAGGTCAGTAATAAACTGATCACGCCAGCGAATAATATCGAAATTTTTCAAGCCTTGGCTTAAATAACGATAGCGCTCTAAACGTTCTGATTTAGACATGCGCAGCGCCTTCTTCAAAGCTTTAGCCATACTGTCATGCTCATAAGGATCGACCAGTAAGGCTTCTTTCATTTGTTCAGCAGCACCGGCATATTTAGATAGAATCAAGACACCCGGATCTAAAGGATCCTGTGCAGCAATATATTCCTTGGCGACCAGATTCATACCATCCCGGATCGAATTTACCCAGCAAATATCTGCCTTACGATACAGTTGCATCAATGCCTCATGGCCCAAAGTATCATAGCTGCAATCGAAAGGTAACCAGTCCGCTGTGCCATGCTGGCTATTAAGTTCATGCACGGCAGATTTAAATTGCGTATACAGGTTCTTATAGGTCTTTACATCCAGTCGGCATGGACAGGCAATTTGTAATTGCTGGAATTGATTTTTAAACTCCGGTTGATCTTCTAGCAAGCTCTGCAACGATCCGATTTTTTCCAATAAGCCTTTACTATAATCAATCCGGTCAACTGAAATGATGGTTTTATAAGGCTGCACTGTATCCAGATCAAAGGGAAGCTTTTCCAGATGGGTATCTGAGGCCTGATTCTGTAGCTGCACAGGATGCACACCAATCGGATAGCATTTCACATGAATCTTTCGAGATTGATAATTCAGGATTTCATTGTGACGATGCTGCACTTTTAAGGTTTGTTCAAGGAAATTTAAACAGTTTTCCTGATCGCGAGAGGTCTGTAAACCCAGTACATCGTAGTTGGCTAAATGATGTGCCAGATCGCGATGAGCGGCTAAAGTCTGCCAGAGCCTTAGTTCAGGAAAGGGAATATGCAGGAAAAATCCAATACGGTTACGCATGCCCAGTTTACGGCAATAATGTGCCACGCTTAAAAAATGATAATCATGGATCCAAATGATGTCATGTGGAGATGCCACCTGTTTCAGGTGCTTGGCAAAACGCAAATTGACATCCTGATAGATCTTAAAATCCTGCGGCTGATAATCTACAAGTTGATGCTGGTCGTGCATCAGCGGCCACAATGCACTGTTGGCAAAACCACAATAAAAACCTTGATATTGGGATTCAGTCAATGGACTCGTGTGATATTCAACATTTTGATGCTTCAGGATTTGAAACTTCTGCTCTTTCGTCTGGTCAACTCGGGATCCATTCCAGCCAACCCAGATACCGCCTATATCCTGCAAAGCATCCTGCAATGCCACCGCTAATCCACCTGCCTGTGTATTGTCTGACTTAGGTAGATTTACACGATTTGATAACACTATGAGTTTCGACATGTAATTTCTCCAATAATAATTGTTGTTGTGCTTTCAGTATTTCTAAAAATTCTGCTAGAAAAGCCTGTACTTGAGTCACGTTTTCGAGGCGATGTTGTGCCACGGTGTTGCCTGTACCGACTTTGATAGAGCAGCCTTTGAATGTGTTGATGACTTGAAAACCGGCTTCGTCGGTCAGGTCATCTCCGATAAAAATGGGGTAATGATCACTTAAGTGATATTGCTGAATGATTTGCTGGATGGCTGAACCTTTATTTGCCCCTTTGGGCACCAGTTCGAATACAAACTTTCCAGCCTTAAGTTCAAAATCCTGAAAATGAGTAAGACAATTCAAGGCAAATGCATGCACTTGATGCTCTAAATAGGGATGTTCACGAAAATGCAGGGCGACTGAATAGTCTTTAATTTCTATTCGAGTCTGAGGAATATTATTACTATGCTCTGTAATATAATTTTTTAATAATTCAAACTGTTCAGGATTTAAATCAATTAACTTGCTTAAACGCAATTGATAGCTTAATTCCAGACCATGAGAGCCTGCAATATTCCAGTCAAATGGATAAATAAGTTTTTGGGCTTGTACAATTGAGCGGCCGGTTACTAATACTAATTGAATATCTTGTTTTAACTCTTTTAAGGTATTTAAGGTTTCGCTCTTAATTATACTTTTTGCTGGATCTGGGTGGAATTCAGAAATGGTTCCATCAATATCAAGAAATAAAACAAGTTTGTGAGAATAAATAATAGGTTTGAGCTGAGTTAAAATCACTTGAGGTAATATATAAGAAGATGTAGCAAGTGAATCTTCTAGATCTTGATCTTCTTTTAGAGTCGACATAAATACTACCTAAGCCTCTGAATTTAAATTGATTTAAAAGTTAGAATTACCTGAATGGTCATTGCTTTGATTAAATTTATAACACATTTCATTTAACAGACTGGCTTTAAGTGCAGAAACGAAACACTTTTAACAAGTACAGTTACTTTGTAAGATTTAGAAATATTTTGGTAGAAATCCAGTATTGTTAATAAATTTTAAAAATAAATTATGAGGATTTTATATTTTAAGATTTTCTTGGATTGATTGTTTTTCAGGATTTTACATAATAAGATTTATTATTTAATCTTTGTTTTTGAATGTGTATTTTGTAATTAATTTTTCAGAATATAGTATTTATTATTAATTTGTATTTTATTTTTTAAATATAATAATTTAAATAAATTTATAAATTGGGCATATATAATTAAAATTTTTAGCTTAAGTTTATGAAAGTTAATAATTTTTAAGATTGGCTAAGCTGTCTTAAAAGGAAAAAATACTAAAATTGTCTAGAGGGAAATTTCGTATTATTAAATTTTCCTGGGACCAATTGCAGAGCTATACAATTTAAACAGCCTCTTAATTTAGCATCTCAGATTATTTTTTAATTCTTATTGATAAATTTTATCAGAGGATAAAAAATCGAAGAAAGATGAACGCCAGTTCTATGACTAAACTCTGAAAATAACTTGAATATTCTTTTTTTTGAATCGAAGCGTAGGTATTAGATGAAGTTGAGCTAAACAGAGAGAAGAGATGTAAAGGTGTCATCGCAAGGACAGAGTAGATACAAAAGACCGAAAACAGATCATTAGTGATCTTACATAGGTTACAAAACTAAATGATGTTTCAATTAAACAGAATTTTTTGCTCAAATGGATATGAGCCAATTTAAAATCAATAAATGATGACAGAAGAGGAAAGAAATAATTTTTTGAAAAAATAATAAAAGAGCAATCAAAGTGGAGAAAAGCTAAGGGTCGTATCCTATAAGTTAAGAAACCCAACTCAGATACAACCCATCTATTTGCATAAGAGAAAAATACTCAAATTTCTCGCCACACTTCATTTTTGTCTTTTAAAGGAATGGTAAAGTTAAAGTCATCATCATTACTGACCAGAAGACTGGTTGGAGTCTGCATCACCACTTTCAAAACAGTACCTGCTTCAAAACTAATAGGGGCGCAGTTTTCTTTTTCTAGAGTCACCGGTTTAAGTAATTCAATTACCGAACTTTCCATAGTTTTTTCCAAAATAAGATTACTTTTCGATAATTAAATCATAGCATAATTTTCGAAAATTTAACCGTTTCTTCAAAAACTGAGAACTTGATCAATGACTTATTCAAATAGGAGAAGTACTCTAGTTTGATAAAAGATACTCAGGAGACGTGCAGTATGCCTGATGTTCATCCTGTTCTTGCAATGCTCGCAAGTATGAATTTCTTTTACATAAACCCGACAGATAACAGGCATAAAAAAGTCTATCAAAATAACGAAAGGTCAAAAACATGATGATTTTTCTGTTTTTTGATATCGCTCGGCTAAATGATAAAAATCGAGAATATAAGGAAAATCATAACGCAGAGCTGAATGATAAAAATAATTTTCTAGAGACTCGATATCTTTCTATCCTTTTTTACACTAAATTGAAAATTAATGCTTTATAACAGTAAAAATCTAAAATAAGAATAAACTATGCGTCATTTGGATGACCAAGAGACATAAGGAGAACTGGGTCGGCATGTTTAAGTCATTTTTCCCGCAACCCGTCTGGTTTTTTAGCAGCCTGATTTTATGGTTTATCATTAATCTTGTGCTTTGGCATAGTGGCGGATCAGGATGGGGAACCTATCTGGGTTTTCCTGAAAATTATTTTGATGAAAAGCTTACAATCGGTATCGGGCGTTTCTGGTCAGCTCAATTCATCTGGTTTTATCTCTGGTATTTCATGGCAACTACGATATTTGCGCTGTTCTGGCAATGGAAAGCCGGACACCGATGGCAGCGCTGGTCGGTCTGGGGCTCGGCATTTATTCTGTTTAATATCTGGTTCGGGGTACAGGTCAATGTCGTATTAAATGAATGGTATAGCCCGTTTTATGATCAGATTCAACAAATGCTCACGAAGGGTGGTGGGGATGTTTCATTGCTGTATCAAGGCGCATTAACCTTTATTTATATTGCGATGGTTTATGTCACTTTAGCGGTATTTAACCTGTTTTTTGTCAGCCATTATGTCTTCCGCTGGCGTACCGCGATGAATGATTATTACACCGCACATTGGGAGCAGTTACGTCATATTGAAGGTGCATCACAACGTATCCAGGAAGATACCATGCGCTTTGCCAAAACCACGGAGCAGTTAAGTGTTTCCTTGATCGAAGCGCTGATGTTGCTGATGGCATTCCTGCCGATCTTATATCAGCTCTCTAGTCATGTGAAAGTTTTACCGATTGTAGGGGAAATACCGCATGCTTTAATGTGGGCCTCGATCGGCTGGGCGGTATTGGGTACGGTCATTTTAATGGTCGTGGGAATGAAATTGCCCGGACTGGAGTTCAATAACCAGAAAGTTGAGGCAGCCTATCGTAAAGAGCTGGTCTATGGCGAAGACTATGCTGATCGCGCACATCCGCTGACATTACAAGAACTGTTTAGCCGGGTACGCTGGAATTATTTCCGGTTGTATTTTCACTATGCTTATTTCA
Source organism: Acinetobacter sp. AR2-3 (assembly GCF_001878775.1). Taxonomy (NCBI): domain Bacteria; kingdom Pseudomonadati; phylum Pseudomonadota; class Gammaproteobacteria; order Moraxellales; family Moraxellaceae; genus Acinetobacter; species Acinetobacter sp. AR2-3. The sequence goes on along the minus strand of NZ_MJIQ01000019.1, from coordinate 3,154 downwards.
ACATGGTTCGGATCTGGTACTTGCAATTAGACAATATTTACGGATTATTTATTCTGTTTCCAAGTATTGCAGCAGGGGCAATTACTCTTGGTTTGATGATGCAAATCCTGAATGTATTTGGCAAAGTGCGGGAATCTTTCCAGTATCTGATTCTGTCTTGGCCGACTATTATTGAACTGATGTCGATCTATAAACGCTTAAAAGCATTTGAATCACATATTGATTAATTTTTTCTCATATTATTATCCTGCTTTATTAGCCAAACAGTTTTAGGTTTGGCTTTTTTTAGGGCGAGTTAATTTACAAAATCCAATGGAAAATATCGATCTGACCGTTGGTCAGATGACTTGGGTAAATCGTGTCAGAACCTCCCAATATTGGGGTATTCAGATATTTTTTTCTTGTCTAAAATCCTAAGGGCCAGCCAAGATGGCGTTTAATTTCCGATGGTTTGACGTATAAAAATAACAAATGTACGTTGAGGAAATTATTCTTATGCTGATCTTGTTCAGGCAATGTTATAGCGGATAAAAGGTAAATTTATTACCCATTATAATAAAGGTCTGTAGCGTTCCCTGAATAAGCCGCCGGAGAAGGACTCACCGCTTTCTTCGTTTTTTTATGTGTTTTTTCTATCTTTTTCTTGAGTCCTGAATGGAATTGTTTATTATTTGAACTGATTTAAAAATGATACTTGTGTCAATTTTTATCACATGAAGCTTGGCATAATCAGCAAAGTTGAGGCTGATATGTGCCTTTTTACCATTTAAATATTATAGTTATCAATATCTTGTGTTTGTTGTTTTGTGCTATTTAAGCTATGTTATACGGGATTTTGGGGTTGAGATATTTGCTGTGAAGCTAAAAGTAATAATTCTAATAATAGGGGCAGCAGCTTTAGCTGGATGTAATAGCGTGAACCGGTTGAAATCAGAGGTGTTACATCCTTTTGCCAGTCCGGAAGAACTAATTGCCAAACGGGCTTTGAATCAACGTGATGGTAGTGCAAAAGATTATATTTATCTTTGGGGACAAGCCCAGAAAAATAATACGACTCAGGCCATGTATACGCGTTCGATACTAACGCAATATTGTCATGAGCAGGGCGGCAAATTCTCATTGCTGTATAAAAGTAATTTTAGTGCAGTGGCAGATGTTGCCCAGCGCAAACGCCTGAGTACCAATCGGAGTGTTATACAAGGTAGCGGTGCCTATCAGTGTCGTATGGATGACCTGACTGAAAGCTGGATTGTCTCGATTGAGCCAACTTCTGAACGACAAGCTGATAAATCTAGCCAGACGCGTAGTGTTCGACTACTCACCCAGGTCATGAGCCCTTCTCAAGCAAAAAACTTTTATCGTCCAACTAAAGCCAAGGTTGCTGTGGAGAAAACCAAATCTGCATCGATAAAAACCACGACTCCTCCTAAGACTCCTGCCGCAAAGACGACAAATGAACTGAAGGAATCAGCACGTAAACAACTGGAGAGGAAAGAATTAGAGCGAAAAGAATTAGAAAGAAAAGAGTTAGAGAAAAAAGAAGCGGAGAAAAAGCAGCTAGCAGCGGCATCAGCTCGAGCTACGGTAGTAGAAACACCGCAACAACATCAGATGAAGATTTATGTGGCAGCGCGACGTGATATTAACAGTGGCAAGAATCTGAATAATGCCTGTAACAACGCCCAGCGTGCCTATAACTATGGTAAATTGCAGGGCACAGAGGGAACACGTGTCTATACTGAATCAGGGATGCTGGTTGCACGCTGTCTGAATAGTATTCCGGTCTATGCCAGCCGTTTCCCGAATGCTAAAGCTCAGTCCAAGCGGATTCTGCAGAATTTGGCCAATAACTATAATCATGCCGGAGCCAAGAATCTTTTGAGGCAGTTAAAATAAGCGCGGGATCAAAAGACTTAATCCAAAATCCGTATGATCCTTTTGACGATCGAGAAGATAGGCGCAAAAATCTGCTCGATCCGACGGGAGAGAGCAGACGAAAGCCGGCTTGGTTTTGTAGGGAGATCACGTGACCCGAGAATCTCCTTCCGTGATGTCGGATGAATGAATAAAAATACGATGAAGACGAAAAAAAGGACAAGTCCCCACAGTATGATGCTGTGAAATATGTTGTTATTCATAATTATAAGTTTTTATTTTTATTGTTTTAGTCTAAATCATAGCGCTAAGTTTGACTGATCAATATCCTGATCTGATGAATAGCAATATGGACATCAGAGCGATTATCTAAGTGTTTTAAATCTGGGTCAGGTTTTACAGAGTTCTATCAGTTTATTGCCCTGTTCCATGCTACAACTAACTGGTTTCATATCACTGGCCGGACATCGAAGAACAGGAAATTATGATGGCGCATAGATCTTTTACAAAGCTTCGTACAATTTTAATAAGTGCAACATTATTAAGTGCGACTCAGGTTGCCATAGCAGGTCCGACAGTCAACCAGCTCAGTGACTGTTTGATGAAATCCACCACAGTCACGGATAAAACTACCGTCTTGCAATGGACCTTTGTGGCTTTAGGTAATCATCCGGACTTAAAGGCTTTTAGCAATGTGACCGCGAGTCAAAAGGAAGCATTAGACAAGAATCTGGCGACGGTGTTGCAGCGCATTTTAGTGGAGCAATGTTCAGCACAGACCAAGGCGGTGATTCAGGCTGAAGGGTTACAGGCTGTGGGCGATAGTTTTCAGGCTTTAGGTAAAACCACAGGCGAGGAAATTTTAAAGAATCCTGAAATTAATAATCAGCTGAAAGGTGTGCTGCGTTATATCGATTTGAATCGTGTTGCACAGACTTTTTTGACACCGGATTTGTTGAATAAGTTTGGATTATAAGGCGATAAGTCATGAGGCTTTATTTGAAGATGCCTGTAATAAGTTTAATTAGCCAGTAAATGGGAATAAAAATAAGTTCTAGCCCATCTGCCCAATCAGATCCTCTTTGACGTTTGGAGGTATCGCCTTTAGGTTCTGTGATCTTTTTTCGCCATTTGGGATAGATGAGCATGATGACGATCACAAGCACGAATATGCCAATGAAAGCTTGAATGATGGTAAGTAATAGTTCAGGTGTCATTTTTGTTTTTCTATTAGTTAGTTTTTTGATTTTATAGCATAAAAGTAATCCTCTCCCTAACC